>JANOOS010000025.1:0-2988 GCA_031421455.1 Nitrospira sp. | reverse complement strand
AGCCGAGAACATGAAGAAGGAGGGCGGTGAGGTCAAACAAGACGTCCAGGATATGAAAGCCCAGGATGCCATGAAAAACACGGGAGAAATGAAGAGCGAGGGGATGAAGCTCAAGGACGCCGCCACAGGCAAGTAGCGCCTGGGAATAGGTTCCTTCCGATCCATGCCGGTGCGTCTGTGACGCGCCGGCCCTCCTACTCAGCCCATTTCAGGCGGCAACCACGTTCCTTGCGGTTTCCCACCACAATTGACTCCACCACAGTGGCCGATGCTGCCATCGACTGCGCGCGTTGAACGAGCACATTCCTATCGTGCGCGTTCTGCGAGCAAAAAGGGCACATGGCCACTCCCTTCCCCCCCTCCACGCACGTTTGTTTTCCTCTCCTGGAAGGACACCCATGTTGGTCTACGTGCGGCCGTCGAACGAGGCCCTTCTTAGGGCGCGCGTTCCGGGAGCACAGGACCAATGTGGGTGTTCTTCCATCCCCTCTTCAGCTGTACTGATCCCACGTATCGCACTGCTTGAGCGCCCAGAACACCGCCTCTATGAGTTTCTTCAGCGGCAGGTTCTCCGGATCGCGCAGGACTTGCAGTTTCCTATCGAGATCTTGAAGTGGCTGGATCGATCGTTTATCCGGAATCTTGCCCAGCGCCCACGCCACTTCCGTGAGCACCGACCAGTCGGTCTTTACATCTTGTAGTTTGGCCAGCAGCGGCGGCACGACCGAGGCATCCCCATGCAGTCCGCCGAGCTGGCCCAACCCCTTGGCTGCTGCCGCCTGTAATTCAATCTGCGGAGACGTGTTCATGATGTCGACGAGCAGCGGAATGCCCTCTTTGCCGAGACTGCCCATCGCCCCGATTGCTTGCTTCGCCAAGTCGCGATCCTTGAGCACCTCTTTCAGCTTCGGCAAGGCTTCGTCGGCTTGCATCTCACCCAAGAGAGCGATAATTTTGAGCCGTCTCGGCTGCGGCGTATCGGATCGATCGAGTAACTTCAGCAGACGCTCCGGCTGACCCCATTCAGCGGCCAGCAGCAAAGGAAACTCGTAGGTCTCAAGCACATCCCTCAATTTACCCATGGCATAGGCGCCCGGATCTCCCGCCTTGGCCGATTGTGCGGCTTGCTCCGCATCTTCAAACTCGGTTCGGACCTCTTTCTGCCATTTGACCTTCATGTTACCGAGGAGATAGGTCATCTGACAGGCAGGGCCTTTCCACAGCCGAGACGGGGCATCGGGCAAATCCGCATCGCCACCGGCAGCCGTCGTGCCTTCCCATGTTTTCCGCTGTTCGCATTTGACTTTGACCACGGCGTCATGGGGTTTACTTGCATCCCGTACCACCGTATATCCTAATTCACCGATCCGGTGGGCGACAAGCTCGACAATCGGCGCCGCGTCACCGGCTCCCTTGTCTGTGAGTACAATCGCCTCGATGCGCAGGGTCTGAATCTTATCCAGAAACGCTTTCTGCTCCGGCGTGAAATGGTCCCGGTAGGCCCATAAAGAAGGAGCGGGAAATGCCACAACGCTAATAACCAGCGTTAGTAGTAGGGCAATGCGCATCGTGCACCTCCTCACCGGTATGCTGACGATGAATACCCTAGGATCACCGGCTGAGCGACTGCATGTAAATGGGTGAAGAACAGGGATTGTCAATCAGCTGATATGTTCCCACGAATCGCACTGTTTGATCGACCAGAACACCGCTTCTTTGAGTTTCCTCAACGGCAGGTTCTCCGGATCGCGCATAGCCTGCAGTTTCCTGTCGAGATTGTAGAGCGGCTCGATCGAGCGTTTATCCGGAATCTTACCCAGTGCCCACGCCACTTCTGTGAGCACCGACCAATCGGCCTTGGGATCCTCCAGCTTGGCGAGCAACGGTAGTACGACGGAGGCATCCCCATGCAGTCCACCAAGTTGGCCCAATCCCTTGGCTGCTGCGGCTTGCACCTCGAGATCCGGTGACGTATTCATCATCTCAACAAACAGCGGAATACCCTCTTTACCGAGATTGCCCATCGCCCCAATCGCTTGCTTTGCCAGGTCGCGATTCTTGAGCGCTTCTCTCAATTTCGGCAAGGCCTCGTCGGCTTGCATCTCGCCCAAGAGAGAAAGAATTTTGATCTTTCTGGCCTGCGGCGTATTGGGTTGATCAAGTAGCTTCAACAGGCGCTCAGGCTGACCCCATTCAGCGGCCAGCAACAAGGGAAACTCGTAGGTCTCGAGTACATCCCTCAACTTGCCCATGGCATAGGCGCCCGGATCTCCCGTCTGGGCCGATTGCGCGGCTTGCCCCGCATCTTCAAACTCGGTTCGGACCTCTTTCTGCCATTTCACCTTCATACCACCGAGGAGATAAACCATCTGACAGGCAGGGCCTTTCCACAGCCGGGACGGAGAATCAGGCAAATCCGCATCGCCACCGGCAGCCGTTGTGCCTTCCCATGTTTTGCGCTGTTCACATTTGACTTTGACCACAGCGTCATGGGGTTTACTTGCTTCTCGCACCACCGTATATCCCAATTCACCGATCCGACGGGCGACAAGCTCGACAATCGGCGCCGCATCAACAACTCCCTTGTCTACGAGTGCAATCGCCTCGATGCGCACGGTTTGAATCTTACCAAGCAGCATTTTCTGCTCCGGCGTGAAATGGTCCCGGTAGGCCCATGAGAGAGAAGCGGAAAGGGCTATACCCGTGAACGCCAGAGTTGCGAGCAGTTGCGCCACGCGCATCGTGCACCTCCTAACCAGTATGCTGACGAAGAATTACGCACGCTGCCTGATTATAACCATCATTGAAGGCTGCGGCTACCGCAGGTATGATAAGACCCTTTTCGGCATCCTGCTAGCCGGCATTATTCACGAGGGTTCGTGACGAAACCGCCGAGACGCCAAGCGAGACGGGCGCGCGGAGCCGTGAGGCCCCGATGCGTACTCGTGCAGTACGTTGAGGGTCCGAGCGGCGAGCCCGCCCGCCGTC
>JANOOS010000024.1:0-2079 GCA_031421455.1 Nitrospira sp. | reverse complement strand
GTCGGAGGGCTGGGCTCTCGACCGTTCGATGGTGAAGGTCTGCCGACCAGGAAGACGACAGTGGTAGAGCGAGGCGTGCTGAAGAGCTATCTGCTCGACACCTACTCAGGAAGAAAGCTCGGGTTGGCCTCGACCGGCAATGCCTCGCGCAGCGTCGGTGAGAATCCCTCGGTCGGTCCCACGAATTTCTATCTCGCGCCAGGGACGAAGACAGCGCAAGACATTATCAAGACGGTGAAACAGGGTCTGTATGTCACGGACCTCATCGGCTTCGGCATCAACATGGTGACCGGTGATTATTCGCGAGGAGCCTCCGGGTTTTTGATCGAAGGAGGCGAGTTGGCCTACCCCGTGGAAGAGATCACGATTGCGGGCAATTTGAAAGACATGTTTGCTGGAATAGAGATGATCGGCAGCGACCTTGTGCTTCGTGGGCGCATTGCGAGCCCGACCGTGAAGATTACAGAGATGATGGTGGCGGGCAACTAGCCGCGCTTCGCGGCAAGTTGCCAGTTCTGAGTTTTGAGTGTTGAGTTCTGAGTTGAAGATTGAGGAACGAGAGAGATTCTTAACTCGGAGTTTACAACTCAACACTCAGAACTTATAACTCAACACTTGCACCTGTAAGGAGGTGCTCCATGGCTGAATCAATCAGAGAAACAACCGTTCAATACCCAAGCGACAAGGTCACGATGCGGGCCTATGTGGCAGCCCCGCAAACCAAAGAGCGACGCCCCGCGATTATCGTGATTCAGGAATGGTGGGGACTGACCGACCACATCAAGGACGTGGCAAAGCGCTATGCCGCTGAGGGGTACGTGGCGATTGCGCCGGATCTATACTCCCGATTAGGGAATGCCCTCACGACCGATCCCGGCGAGGCAGGCAAGTTGATGAATACGCTTCAGCAGGAAGATGGACTCAAGGATCTGAACGCCACGGTAACCTATCTCAAGTCCGTTCCGGAGGTTGATGCCACGAGAATCGGGGTGACCGGATTCTGCATGGGAGGATCTTACGCACTCATGCTGCCTTGTGTGAACAAAGAGATCAAGGTAGCTGTACCCTTCTATGGTCAGGTGCCGAATCCGGATGCGCCGCTGCAACAGCTCTCGGCTCCTGTTCTGTACCTCTATGGAGAGGATGACGGCTGGATTACCAAGGCGGATGTTCAGCGGCTCGCGGCAGGGTTAAAGAAATATAATAAGTCCGGTGAGATCAAAACCTATCCCGGCGCGCCTCATGCTTTTTTCCGGGATACGGATAAGACCGTGTATCGTCCTGAGGCAGCCAAAGACGCCTGGGCACGGGCGCTGTCGTTTTTCGGTCAACATTTGAGATCGTGAAAAACATACACGTCTATCAAGTCATCAAGTCAAAAAGTCGTCAAGTCGTGGGTCTCCGACATAATCAGTGACTTGATGACGTTGGGACTTGAGACGTGATGACATAAGAGAGAATTTATGCCGCTTGATGCCGAACTTGGAAAGACCATGCTCCAGCTGATTACGTCGCGTTACGACGACCGACATTGGCGCAAGAAAATTGAAAAGACCTTGGGGCTTCCTCAATCCGGTGTCGGAGATCCTGCGCAACAGCAGATTTTCATGTATCTCAAGATCGAGCTCAAGGCCTATAAGTCCCGTCGCGCGGATCCTGATTCCTGGATTATCGGAGGGTATGCGACGAAGGAAGTCATCGATCGAGCCAAGTTCCAACCTCAGCTGGTTGGTCCAGATGTCACGAAGGATGATGTCGCCTGTCTCGGCAGCGATCCGGGGAAAGAGATCGATGAAGCCTGGTGGGACGAGATGCTTGTGTCCTGGTTCGATGTGCCGGAAGAAGAGAAGCCTGCCGAGGAAGAAGCTGCTGAGGCCACTGGTTCAGACCCCTCACCCACGATCAAAGCAAAAGTCTAGGACCGCCGCCCGCTACTGCTGCCGCATTTGCCAGCAGGGGATTGTCGCTCGGGAGGATACGTGTCGCCGCAAGACCTCCTGAATCACCCAACTACGCTGCGCTTGCTCTCAGCCTGTAAACTCGCCGAGCCTCAAACAGTACAGGCTTCGCCGTTGCGAT
>JANOOS010000023.1:0-7618 GCA_031421455.1 Nitrospira sp. | reverse complement strand
AATTCTTCGACGATGCCTGTAAACATGGCAGGATATTGAAAATGGCCCCCAGCTTCGTTCTCGCTTCTCGCCCAGCCTCGACGTACTTACAGACAGTACGCCTCGGCTAGCCGCTCGCTGCGGCCTTGCCGGAGGCCATTTTGAATATCCTGGAGAAGCTCAAACACGGAGCCTATTCCCCCTTCTGGCTGAACATTTGCCGAACCACATAGACAACCATCACGAGCAGCACGAGCACGCCGATACTGGCCAGTACGCCAATGACGATGTTCTCTGTCGCGATCGCGTTCATCACCGGCCCATTATATAGAACTAGCCCGCATTATTCATGACGGTTCGTCGCGAAACCGCATAGAAGCCAGGCGAGGGGCAAGCGGCACGAGGCGAGAGGGAAGACACTCCTTCTGGTCGCCTCTAGCCTCTAGCCCCGCGCCTCTCGCCCGAACAAAGGCTACGCCCGTCTCATCGTCATCCAGAATACCGCCGCCGCGACGAGTTGCAGACCGGCGATGATGGCAAAGGCATTGGCATAATTCAGGCGCGCGATCAGAATCCCTGCCAGAAGCGGACCGCCGGCATGGCCGATGTCTCCGATCGTTCCTTGCATACCCATTCCAGCCCCAATCCCCTTGAACTCGGAGCTGTCCGCGACCAGCGCAGAGGAGGAGGAGGAAACGACAGCTTCGCCGAATCCGAAGCCAGCAGAGAGCGCCAATAACAGCCAGAGCATCGATACCTGTGGGATACAGACAAAAGTCGCCGCACAGATCACGAGACCGATGATGATGAGTGGCTGACGCCCGACGCGATCGGATACTCGGCCCATAATCGGCTTGGAGACAAGCGACGTGAGGGCCTGTACCGTAAACAGCAGACCGACTTCTCCAGGATTCAATCCCACTGAGACCCCATAGAGCGGGAGGAAGGCCATCAAGGCCCCGTTCGCAATCATCTTGGCTGCGTCGGTCGAGCTGGTAATAAGGACCTTACGATTCTTGGCGACGACCCTGAAGCCTTTCCACATCTCCGCCAGCAGCGGGACCATCCCCTTCTCCTGAATACGCGGGGGGGGCGGTGTAAGATTCAGGCTATAGAAGATGGCAATGGCAATGCAGCCGAATAGACCGGCCGTCACGAAAGCGGAGGAGAATCCCGACACGTAGATCAGATAGCCGCCGATAAGTGGCCCAAGCAACGCACCAGATTGCGTCGAGGCTGTGTAGGTGCCGAGTGCGGCACCTCGCCGCTCTCGATAGAGATCGGCCACAGTCGCCAATGCGCTCGGTGCAAAGATGGCGGTGGCCAACCCGTGAAAAAAACGCAAGGCAGTCAGCGTATCGAGATCTGTTACCCAAGGGTAGAGAAACGGCGGGAGTCCGAACGCCACCACGCCGATCCGTAAGAGGAACCGCCGGCCGTAGATATCGGATAGCGCACCGGACGGCAGCTTGAGGAATACCCCCGTAAGCGTGGAGACCGACACGATGAGCCCGATACGCTCAGGACTGGCCCCCAGTGACTCTGCAAACAGAGCCAACACCGGCATCCGAACCATGTTGTAGCTGATAAAGCAGAACACGCCGACGGTGCAGAGCAACGTGAAGCTGCGCGACGTCGTCATGGTGAAGTCGTTCTGGATGGATCCGCGCCGCTGAGCTGGCGCACATTCGCCAACATGTGTTTCAAGAAATCCACCTCGTCGGAAGGCAACGCGGGTGGTTTCATCGCCTCGGACAACACTCGATCAGGTTCTTGCAGGATCATCGGACTCAACCGGTTGACGGAATCGACGCCCTGCGTCAACTTCCGCGTCACCATGCCGCTGACAATCGAGCGAAACAGCGAAACAAATCCTGACAACAAGCGATTGTTCAATCTAGTGTAAGTAACTAACGTGCTGTCCACAGCCTCAGCTCCGTCAGAATCAGCGACCGGATTTATCCTGAGCAGCACCACCGCCTTGCCGGTGACGTCAGGAAGGAACCGGCTGCTGTGCGAACCTTCCAGATAATAGATCCGGCTTGTGCGATCCTGATAGACGAGTTGGACGATCCCTCCTGTCCCTGCGCCATCGGTGGCCCAATAGCGGCCAGGCCCTCGCATTTCTGCTTGATAGGGCACGATGCCAAGACGATTGACCAAAGTCGCGGTCATGGGCGGACGATCTAATAGATACACATAGACCGTTTCAGGTAAGGGCGTTCGCAACGGCCCAAGCTTGTTCGCTGTGGTGTAGTTGCCAATGATGTCTTGCAACCGGCAGGCCCAGTCGGGATCGACCTTCTCAAGCGGAAACGTTAGCCCGGCATGGTCCGGTGATAACGCGCATGGTTCTGATTGCCCAGGACTGGCATACAGGGACGTGGCCAACCAGATCACGGCGACGAACGCCCCCAAAGTTGTTCCAAGCCAGATCCGCCACCCCGCGCTCATGCCCCCTGCTTCTGCACAACAAGCACCAGAGAGAAGCTTGCGCGTCACAGATCCCCTTCCACGACCATATCATTCCCGATGCGGCGAACTGTGACGTGGCGCAATGTCAGTGCTTGGGCCAAGCGCTTCGGACTCCGGTCGCCGATTACCGCCTTAGCATCCTGTCCTCCCATAAGAATAGGAGCGAGATAGAGCACGACGTGATTGACGAGTTTTGCGCGTAACGCTGCAGCGTTGACGGTGCTGCCTCCCTCGATGAGCATAGAGGTGATTCCGCGCTTGCCCAGCACGGTCATAAGCGCCAGAAGCGAGACTCGCCCGTTCTTCGCCGGGAGGGACCGGACCTCCACCCCTGCCCGTTCAAATGGGCGGCGGCGTAACTGGGATGCGCGACTCGTGGTCACGATCAAGGTCTTTGCCTGATCCTGCTTGGCACAGATCCGCGCCGTCATTGGTGTCCTGAGTTTACTATCGAGCACGATGCGCAACGGTTGCCGAGGCGCCAGCTTGAGTGGATGATCGGACAATCGCGCCGTCAGCGCGGGATCATCGTGAAGGATGGTGCCGACCCCTACGACCACCGCATCCACCTGACTCCGAAATCGATGCGCCTCTTGCCGCGCGCGCGGGCCGGTAATCCATCGCGATTCCCCCTTCGCCGTGGCTACCTTTCCATCCAATGTCATTCCGGCTTTCAAGATCACATAAGGACGACCCGTCTTCACCCAATGGAGATAGGCGCGATTCAACTGGGCCGCTTCTTCTTGTGCAATACCCGTCGTCACCGTGATTCCGGCCCGACGTAAGGCGGCAATGCCTCGTCCTTTGACTGAGGGATTGGGATCAACCATCGCTACCACCACTTGTCGCACGCTCGATTGAATCACTGCCGGCACACAAGGTGGGGTTCGTTTGTGGAGATGACAACAGGGCTCGAGCGTGACGTACAACGTCGCGCCGTTAGCTCGTGACCCCGCTTGGTTGAGCGCAAGAATTTCTGCGTGAGGTTGCCCTGGACCGTGATGGTATCCGCGGCCCACGATGCGGCCGTTCTTGACCACGAGGGCGCCGACCATGGGATTTGGGCTGGTCTTCCCCCGGCCCTTCGCCGCGAGACGAAGCGCCAGGGTCATAAAGTGGCGGTGCGGTACGGTGGCCGTCACCGTGTCTTGCGCGTGCCGCGCGATCGGCTGCGAGGCCGCTGAACCGGCTTCGTCTTCGTGGTCTTCATCGACGCATTTTTCACCTTCGCACTGGCCCCTGGCACCTTGCGCCTAGGAAGGGAACCGCTCGACCCGGCTTCGGCCAAGGCTCCATGAGCTGCTGCAAGCCGCGCAATGGGAACACGGTAGGGCGAGCAGCTCACGTAGTCCAATCCGAGTTCATGACAGAACTCAACGGAACTGGGATCGCCTCCATGCTCACCACAGATGCCGAGCTTAATTCCGGGACGGGTTTTCCGGCCTCCGGCGATAGCCTGCTTCATCAAGGCCCCCACCCCTTCTCGGTCGAGCACCGCGAAGGGATCGGATTCCAGGATGTTCGCAGTCCGATAAAAATCGATGAACTTTGCGGCATCGTCACGGGAGAAACCGAACGTGGTCTGGGTCAGGTCGTTCGTCCCAAACGAAAAGAACTCCGCCTCTGTCGCAATACGGTCCGCCGTCACGGCGGCACGGGGCAGTTCGATCATCGTTCCCACGAGATAGGAGAGTTTCACGTTGTACCGCTTCATCGTCTCCTGCGCCACCTCGCGGATCAAATCTTTCTGCGCCTTCATTTCCGAGACCATTCCCACCAGTGGGATCATGATCTCCGGGACGATCTTCTTCCCTTCCTTGGCCAACTCACACGCGGCTTCCATGATCGCCCGAGCCTGCATACGAGTAATCTCCGGCATCGTAATGCCGAGCCGACAGCCACGTAACCCGAGCATAGGATTGAACTCATGGAGCTCCTCGACGCGGGCCAGCAACCGGCGCTTCTCCTCGAGCCTGGCTCCGTCGCGCCCAGTCAGCTCCAACTGCGCAATCTCCACCATCAACTCTTCACGCTTCGGCAGAAATTCGTGCAACGGAGGATCGAGCAGACGAATGGTGACCGGGTAGCCCGCCATCTCGCGATAGAGTCCGATGAAATCTTGTTTTTGCAGCGGCAAGAGCTGATCGAGAAACTTTTCCCGCTCTTCTTTCGTCCGCGCCAAAATCATCTTCTGCATGATCGGAATACGATCCTCGGCAAAGAACATATGTTCCGTCCGACAGAGGCCGATCCCTTCCGCACCGAAGCCACGCGCGATCTACGCCTGATCCGGCACATCCGCATTGGCGCGGACACGGAGCTTCCGCACTTTGTCGGCCCATGACAGAATCAATGCAAACCGCTGGTACTTGTCCGACTTCTTCGCATCCAACTTGCCTTGGATGACTTGAATGATTTCAGATTCGACGACGGGCAGATCCCCCTCATACACATTGCCGGTCGAACCGTTGATCGAAAGATAGTCCCCCTCGCGAAACACTTTAGCCCCGATGCGAACGGACTGGCCGTCCAGGACTTCGACCGACTCACAACCGGCCACGCAGACCTTGCCCATTTGCCTGGCGACCACCGCCGCGTGGGACGTCATTCCGCCCCGCGCCGTCAAGAATCCCGCTGCCGCGTTCATCCCATGAATATCGTCCGGACTGGTCTCCTGGCGAACCAACACCACACGGGTACCGGCTGCTTTCATCGTCACGGCCCGATCGGGAGTGAGGGCAATCTTCCCGGCTGCCGCGCCAGGACCGGCTGGGAGGCCTTTCCCCAGGGGATTGGATTTCGATTCTTCTTTCGTATCGAAAATTGGATAGAGATATTGCGACAACTGCTCCGGCCCTATCCGCTGCACCGCCTCTCGGTTCGAGATAAGACCCTCTCTGACCATGTCGACCGCAATTTTCACGGCAGCAATACCAGTCCGTTTGCCGACCCTGGTTTGCAACATGTAGAGCTTGCCCTCTTGAATCGTAAATTCCAAATCGAGCATATCCCGATAGTGCTTTTCGAGCTTCTTGTAAGTGCGCTCCAGTTCCTTGTAGGCCTCCGGCACATTCTTGGCGAGCGCATCGACCGGAAGCGGAGTCCTGATGCCGGCTACGACATCCTCGCCTTGAGCATTCATTAAACACTCGCCGAAAAAATCCTTATCACCGGTGGCCGGATTGCGAGTGAACGCCACACCGGTGCCGCTGGTTTCCCCCATGTTGCCGAATACCATCGCCACCACATTGATGGCCGTACCCCACGAATCGGGAATCCCATAGAGCCGCCGATACGTGACCGCTCGCGCCCCGAACCAGGAGGAAAAGACAGCGTTGACAGCCAACCGAAGCTGTTCGAGCGGCTCATCGGGAAACTCTTTCTTCGTTTCTTCCTTGATGAGCGCCTTAAAGCTGGAGACTAATTCCCGGAGATGCCGCGCATCGAGATGGGTTTCGTGTGCCACGCCCACCTCGGTCTTTTTGTGCTTGAGGATCGCTTCGAAATGTTCGCGCGGCACGCCCATGACGATGCTGCCGTACATGGACACAAAGCGCCGATAGCTGTCCTGGGCGAACCGATCGTTGCGTGTTTTTTCCGCCAGTCCCTCGACCGTCTTGGTCGTCAGACCGACATTCAATACTGTGTCCATCATTCCCGGCATCGAAGCCCTGGCGCCGGACCTGACCGAGACCAGCAGCGGCCGCACAGGATCACCGAAGCCCATGCCCATCGACCGCTCAATCCGCTTGAGCGATTTCAGCGCGGCATCCCACATGCCTGGAGGATACTGCTTCCCGTTCTTGTAATATTCGACGCAGGCCTCGGTGGAAATCGTAAAGCCAGGCGGAACGGAGATGCCGAGATTGGTCATTTCGGCAAGCCCGGCGCCTTTCCCGCCAAGGAGCTCTTTCATGTTGGAGGTGCCTTCGGCTTTGCCGTCACCGAAGTAGTACACATATTTCTTTGCCACGCTGCCCTCTCCTTCGCGTTGACTTTAGTTCAATTCAATGGACAATTGTCGCCCCGTGGCCAGCAGCGGACTCGAGACGTAACCGATACCAACCGACCAGATACCATTTCGCCACCAGCCCGAATGCTATGACTGCCACGACAGCCAGCACCGATATGAGCAACCGGTAGTCGGCCTGCCCTCCTCGATCTAGATAATACTGTCCGTCAGGCCCTTGCCGAAACTTGATCTCCCGTTGCAGCTGATGCGTCTTGCCTGACGGATCGGACAGATTGATCCACTCCGAGCAGAGACGCACCGGTTCCGTCACTCCCGTGACAGGCTGCCAACCGAGCCGCAGACAAATATCCTGTTTGGAATTGAATACATCGGGGGTCGCTGCCAGTTCATCGAGGTTCATCCCGCTGGCCCATAGCCCAACCAAAACAATCGCGTTGCAGAAAATGATCATGGCGAGAGACACGCCAACGGTGAACCGACGGACTCTCTTCGCCCGACGCTGATCGTCTGATGATGGTTGGGAAAGAGACGCTGTACTCATGGACTGCTCCATACCGTACTGCCCCTATGTTGTTCCCTCGCCTATCTCTCCCTAGGAATGGCACCCGTGCTGGTCTCATTGCGGCCGTCGAGCGCAGCTACAAATGATCCTTCAAAGCTCGCTCGTTTTCTCTCCAGGGATGGGGGCTGATTGATCTTCCACTGCGCGCGACTTTCTCACCCGCCCACCCAATGACACGCCGAGACGTGTCATTATCCCAGGCGAGGGCCTCCTGTTTTCTTCTCTGCACCATCACACCTTCTCGCCCAGGGGAGTCGCCGGACTGTCCTTCACTGCGCGCATCGAACGAGCACAGCTTCATCGTGCGCGTTCTGCGAGCAAGAAGGATAGTCTGGCGGCTCCCCTCCCATCCTTCTGAGGCCGCGCGTTGCGCGAGCACAGAAGATCATCAGGCTCCATCCACGCTCTACCCTCCTTGTACCACAATCTGTGAAAAGTCCGCGAATGAGTTGAAGAAATCATCCACTTCCTGGAGCAATGACAGCCGATTGCTCCGGATAGCCGGATCCTCCGCATTCACCATGACTGCTGTGAAAAATGCATCGATGGCAGGCTTCAAACGCACCAACGAGTCCAGGGCCTGGCCATAGTCCCCACGGGTCATCGCGGACAGCATCTTGCTTCGTTCT
>JANOOS010000022.1:0-5299 GCA_031421455.1 Nitrospira sp. | reverse complement strand
TTGATAGTCTTGCGAAAAGACGAATTTGGCCGGTGGAAATTGCCCTTGATAGGTTCGAATCGGCCAGTACTGGTCGTAGAGATTGAAGAGGGGATCCACCGCGACGAGGTCCATGTTCGCCTCCCAGTAGGCGTCCAATGTTCCGATGTCCCGCCAGTACTTCACGTTCTTCTTGTTCGCATCGACAAATTTGTAGGCGTAGACACGTCGATCGCGAATCATGCTCGGAATGATATTTTTCCCGAAGTCGTGACTTCCGCCTTCCTGGGCGTCGGCAATCAAGTATTCGCGGAGAATTTTGGTGCGAAACATGTAGATGCCCATCGAGGCAAAGGCAAGGGTTGGATCGCCTGGGATCGACGGTGGGTGAGCCGGTTTCTCTTCAAAGTTCGTAATCCGGAAATCCTCATCTACGCCGATCACGCCGAATCGATGGGCTTCTTCGATCGGAATATCGATCGCGCCGACCACGGCATCGGCGCCTTTGGCAATCAGCCAATGAAAGATCTCCATGTAGTTCATCTTGTAGATATGGTCGCCGGCAAGGATGAGTACATAGTCCGGTTGTTCGCTGTCGAGCAGAAACAGGTTTTGATAGACTGCGTCGGCAGTGCCTTGGTACCATTCTTCACTGATCCGCTGCTGGGGTGGAATCGAGGCGATGAATTCGCCGAGTTCAGCGTTGAAGACGTTCCAGCCTGTGCGGATGTGACGGTCGAGCGAGTGGGATTTATACTGGATGAGGACGGCGACTTTTCGAAGCCCGGAGTTGAGACAATTGCTGAGCGTGAAATCGATAATACGGTATTTCCCGCCAAAAGGGACCGCCGGCTTTGCCCGGTGTTCGGTGAGGGGCTGGAGACGTTCGCCTTTCCCGCCGGCCAGCACCATGGTGAAGATGTTTTGCATTGCGGCGAATTGTAGCAGGACGTTCTGGAAATAGAAAGAAAGCAGACTCGTTGACATCGCAAGAATCTCGGATGATACTAGGCAGGTCAGCCTAGGAGTATGCGTGAGTATCCGAGTAAAGGAGCGAGTATGAAGCGGGATGTACTGGTCACGTCGCTGGTGAAACAGAAGGCGGCTCAGAAGCCGGCCGTGGACCGCAGTAAAGAGGCGATCTGGCGGCTAGAGCACCTTGAAAGCCAAATGGCGACGTTGTCTGAGTTGGTCCGTGAGCATGCGGAGGATGTCGATCGATTGGTCCGCATTGTGGCCGAAGATCGCGACGTCATTCGGCGACAGTTATTGCGCAAGCATCAAGCACAAGTCCGGGTCCGCAAGCATCTTCGTAACTCCAATTCCAAGGTAGGCCTCGATTCCTAAGGCTGGTGATCGCCTACCGTCGTTTTCTTCTCGCGAGCCCACCTGCTGCGTAGGCCATCCGTGAAACCTGGGCGAGACAAGCAAAATGTGCGCGACAGGCATGACACGAAGTTCTGAGTGCTGGGTTCGAAGTTCGAACCCCTCAGTCTTGAGGCCGCCGCTGTTGTACGAATTCGTTTATTAGAGCGATGCGAATCCTCGCAAAGGGGGAGAAAGGGGATGACTGTGCAGCAACGACATTCATATTCCTGGGGATTTGTCCTTTTGATTGTGTCGGTAGGGATGGCTCAGACCCTGTGGGCTAAACCTTGGAGCCTGCCCATAGGACTGGATCCGGCAGCTAAAGAATGGGGCATTCCAGTTCAGGTGCCCTACGAGGTGGTTCCAAAGGGACAGGATCTGCCTGCTGAGTCTGTTCCTCAGAATACGAAACCGTTGACGGCCGTCGAAGTCCAACGGGCGGAAGCGCTTTTGCCATTGCTGGAAGGCGCGCAAGAGTTTTGGGCAATGGGAGAATTCGTGCATCTCGGTGAGCCTTCCGTCCCGGTGCTGGTCAAAGGCTTGACTATGCCGGGGCCGCGTATTCGCTACAACACCATTGAAACGATTTCGATGTTGAAGGCAGCCTCAGCGGTGCCATCCCTCGTCGCAGCGGCCAAGGAACCGAACGAGATCCCGCGGGTGCGTGAACATGCCTTGCGAGTGGCCGTTCGATTGGACGGGGCCAAAGCCGTGGATGCGATTGAGGTGATGGCGAAAGATCAGAATTCGTCGATTCGGAAGGCGGCTGCGTTCGAGGCTCGGTATGTTAGAGAGAAAACTGTGGTACCGGTTCTGATCGGGATGATTGCCGATGCCGAACGTTTTGTCGCACTCTCAGCGGTGCAGTCGCTCTGGATTCTGACCCGACATGAAACGGAGTTCCACGATTGGGAGACGTCGACCAGCCAAGACCGTCAGGAGTGGACGGTTGAGTGGTCGGAATGGTGGAACGGCCAGAAACATAGCTTCGAACTGTCGGACACGAAACGGCCCGCGCGAGCCCGCTAGCCGAGTGCGAGGTTCGAAGTTCGTGGTTCTGGGTTCAACGCTCCGGAAACCTCGATCCTCGAACCGCGAACTTCGAACCCTCGTCCGCCTTGCGTCGCCGTGCCGCGTCTTGCGAGGGTGAAAAATCCTGTGTTATATTTTGAAAGTTCGCCCTTTTGTCATAACGCTTAATAGAAGGATGATCGGTACGGTCCATGCCTAAGCTCCCGATTGCAAAGCTCGGTAATCCCATCTTGCGCCAGGTTGCGGCCAAGGTTAATCCTCGCGACATTCGCACGTACGACATGCAGCAATTCATCGACAATCTGATTGAGACGATGCTGGATGAGCCAGGGATCGGCTTGGCGGCCCCCCAGGCGTCGCGCTCGATTCAGCTGGTTGTGATGGGTTGTGAAGGGGAAGATGGATTTCCCAGAACAGTCCTCATCAACCCCAAGATTGTCTTCTATGGTCCGCAACAAGTCGAAAACTGGGAGGGCTGTCTCAGCGTGGATGGGTTGCGGGGAAAGGTGACGAGGCCATCAGTCGTGAGAGTTCAGGCGCTGGATCGTCATGGTAAAGCGTTGGATATTGAAGCGACCGACCTCTATGCCGTCTGTATCCAGCACGAAATGGATCACCTGATCGGCAAGGTATTTTTGGATCGGATGACCGATATGTCCACGCTCACACAGCTTCCAGAATTTACTAAGTATTGGCAACACGATCCCGTTCCTGTCATTTAACTAACCCGCCGTGAAAATCCTGCGCTTGTGAAAACCCTGCTTCGAGTGTTCCAGTACCTCAGCCCGCACCGTTCCATGGTGCTCGGCACCTTTCTGTTTGCCGGGCTGGCAACTGCGTTCGAGCTGATCCCTCCGTGGCTGATCAAAGTCATCATCGACGACGTAATCCAGGCCGGTCAGACCGAGCTTCTCGTGTGGGTATTTCTCGCGCTGTGTGCCGCCTATGTGCTGCGGAACCTTTGCGGGTCGATACGGATCAGGTTGAATAACGGGTTGGAGCAGCAAGTCGTGCACGACTTGCACGTCCAGGTATTTTCCGCGCTTCAACGATTATCGATCAGTTTCTATGAGAATCGTCCGACGGGCGAGATCATGTCGCGGGTCTTGAACGATACCGAGCACATGCAGCGCATCTTCGTCGACGGGCTCGAAGAAATCATTACAGCCGGGCTGACGCTGATCGGGATCATGATTATGCTGTTTATGCTCAATTGGAAACTGGCTCTGTTGGCGCTTGTGCCGATTCCCCTCTTGGTGGTGGGAGCGGCGCTGTTCACCAAACGCGTCCATGGGCACTATCGCGCAATTCGAAAAGGGGCAGCCGAACTGAATGCCCTCTTGCAAGACATGCTGGCAGGCATCCGGGAGACGATGGGTTTCAATCGCCAGCCCTACGAGCAAGAACGATTTGACCGAAAGAGCGATCGTTGCAGGCAAGATACCTTGAAGGCCATGTACCTCTGGTCCTACTACTCCCCCGGCATGATGCTGATCGGGAGTCTTGGCGGGGCGATGGTGCTCTGGTTCGGCACCACTGAAGTCTTGCAGCACCATCTTTCCGTGGGCGAACTCGTGATGTTCATCTCGTACCTTGCGCTCTTTTATGTGCCCATCAATCAGATCCACTCCGTCAATCACATGCTGCAGCATGCCTTGGCCGCGAGCGAGCGGGTGTTCGAGGTGCTCGATCTCGTTCCGGAGGTCAAGGATCGTCCGGAGGCTCTCGTCCCGGTCACTCGGTTACGCGGAGAGGTCGCCTTTCATCGCGTCGGGTTTCACTATCGAACGGATTCGCCGATCTTGACCGACGTCATGATATCGGTTCGTGCGGGAGAGCGTGTCGCGTTGGTCGGACCGAGCGGGGCAGGAAAGAGCACGACACTCAAATTGTTGATGCGGTTTTATGATGTGACGGAGGGAGTAGTCACCATCGATGGGTACGATATCCGCGATGTGCCCTTGGCCTTTCTTCGAAGCCAAATCGGGCTGGTCCAGCAAGAGCCATTCTTGTTCAATGGCACAGTGAGAGAAAATATTCTCTACGGCGATCTTATGGCCGGGCAGGACGAGGTCGAGGCAGCGGCTAAGGTGGCTCGTGCACATGACTTCATCATGGCGCTTCCGGAGGGATACGATACCTGGATTGGAGAACGCGGCGTCAAGCTCTCCGTCGGACAACGGCAGCGTGTCTCGATCGCCCGTGTGATCCTGAAGGATCCGCCGATCGTCATGTTCGATGAGGCCACGTCCAATATCGACACGGAGACCGAGGTGAAAATTCGTGAGGCGTTGGACGATCTCACGAAAGGGCGGACGACCATCATCATTGCCCATCGCCTCTCCACCATCCATGGCGTCGATCGAATCATTGTCTTGGACCATGGACGAGTCGTCGAAGAAGGGACCCACGAAAAGTTGATCGGGCATGAAGGGGTGTATGCACGGTTATATGACGCCCAATTCCAAGTCTGATGGGCCAGCCGCCGAGACACGCGCGGCTGGCCCGGTCTGTCTGGTCTATCTGGTTCATCTGGTCTGTCTTGTCAATTCGGTTAAATCAGACTTAGCGGCGAAACCAGATAGGCCAGATAGACTCGAGAGACCAGACAGACCAGCTGATGGATGCGTGGCCGTTGCGGATAGATCTTGTCCCCCAGTATACTCAGGCCACTAAACAGGGAGAGTAGACCGATGGTGCTGATATATGAAAGCGATCCGTTAGATGACGAAGACGCGCGCGGACGGTTCTATCATGTCTGCCGTGGGCGCATCGATCGGACAGAAATCCAACTTCCCACTGACGAGAAGGTCTACGAATGTGCCGTGTGTGGGATCGACCTCGAAGCTGAAGACTTTTGGCTGGCGAGGCAGAAAGGTTCAGTGTAGGACATCATGGCTGGGAGCACAGGAAGAAAAAC
>JANOOS010000021.1:0-16655 GCA_031421455.1 Nitrospira sp. | reverse complement strand
ACAAACAGGGTTTGGCCCTAGGAGACTGTCCGACGTTGTCGCAATCGATTACGAACATCTCGCTCGTGGCGGCCTTTTCGGCCGGCTTGCTGTCGTTCGTCTCGCCCTGCGTGCTCCCGCTGGTCCCCTCCTACGTTTCGTACATCACCGGGTTGTCCATTGAGCAGCTCACAGACTCGACGGTGCGGTCGAAGTTCAAGAAGACCATCGTCCTCAACGCCCTGTTGTTTATCGGCGGCTTTTCAACAGTATTTATCTCATTCGGCGCATCGGCCAGTCTTATCGGACAGGTGTTCATTACCTATCAGGATATTATTCGGCAGATCGGCGGGATCGTGATCGTCATCTTCGGCCTCTATTTGTTGGGGGTCTTGAATATCAGTTTTTTGAAAATGGAGCATCGATTCCAATTTAGAAACCGACCGGTCGGGTATGTAGGATCGTTCTTGATCGGCATCGCGTTTGCCGCCGGGTGGACACCGTGCGTCGGGCCGGTGCTCGGGACCATCTTATTGTACGCCAGCACGACCGAGTCGATGATGAACGGGGTGTTGTTGCTGACGAGCTATTCGTTGGGCTTGGGGCTGCCGTTGTTTCTCACGGCGTTGGGAGTCGATCGGTTCCTCGCCTATTTCAAGCAGGCGCGTGTGTATTTATGGGGCGTCTCCACTGTGAGTGGAGTGATGCTCATCATCGTGGGCGTCATGATATACGCCAACAGCCTCACGATGATTACTGGGTTTCTGGAACGGTATGGAATCGGCTGGTATCTGGGGCAGTAACGCAGGGCGGGACGCCCCAGTTCTGAGTTCTAAGTTCTGAGTTCTGAATTAGAAATGTTTCACTCCGCCTCTGTGATCTAGCTTACAACTCAGAACTTAGAACTTAGAACTCAGAACTGGGGCGTCTTTCTCCTCATGTCCACTCTGTCTGACGTCAAAGCTTACGATGCCTTGGTGGTCGGCATGGGGCCGGCCGGCGCCACCGCTGCCTATCAGTTGAGCAAAGCCGGCCTGTCTGTGCTCGGGCTCGACAAGGCCACACATCCACGATACAAAGTCTGCGGCGGCGGGTTGTCTGCCCGCATCGACCGCATTTTGGAAGAGGATTACAAGTCGGTCGTCGAGCATACGGTTTACGGCATACAGTTTTCTTACCGCGGTGCGGATCCCTTCTGCCTCGATTCTTCCAGCCCGATTGCCTACATGGTCATGCGCGACCGGTTCGACCATTTCCTGCTGGAGAAGGCGAGGCGAGTGGGCAGCGAGGTGCACGAAAGCGAGTCGGTGAAGTCTTGTCGGCAGCTTCCCGACGGCATTGAAGTGACGACGGATCGGGGCCGGTACCTGGCCAAGGTTCTGATCGGGGCGGATGGGGCGAACAGCTTAGTCGCGCAGCAGTTGTTCCCAGGACGCCGGAGCCGTCGGATGGCAACCCTGGAGAGTGAAATCCCAATCGGGGCTGCGCCCCATTATCCAGGCACCGGCCGTGCGCTCATCGATATCGGCGCGACACCCGCCGGCTATGCCTGGATTTTTCCGAAGCAGGAACGGCTCTCGGTCGGCGTGGGAGATCTGCGCGGAGGCCTTGCGAGCCCGAAGAAAATTTTCGATCAGTTCGTGCGGGATGAAAAAGGGTTGGCTCCCTGGAAGGTGCCACAGCCGGTCGGCCATCCGCTTCCGGTCTTCAGTGAGGATAGCTTGGCCAAGGATGATCGGGAGTCAATCGGATTGGTAAGTGGCCAAGCCTTGCTGGTGGGAGACGCCGCGCACCTGATCGATCCGCTCTTCGGTGAAGGCATCTATTATGCGGTGAGGTCCGGACAATTGGCTGCGGAATCGATTCTGAACCAGGCCCATGATCGGCGCCGGTCGCTGGCCGATTATGAAGAGGCCGTTCGGCGGGAGATCTATGAGGAGTTTCGGGTCGCGGCCCGCATGGCCAGCATCGTCTATTCGTATCCGCGCCTCTGCCACCGCCTGCTGTCCCGCTATCAAAATATCGTCAAGCTCTACTATGACGTGCTCCGCGGGCGCGAGACATACCAAACGTTTTATGTCCGTGCAAAGGGTATGGCCAAAGCCTCCGCTAAGGAACTGCTCCTCGAAGCCATGTCGTTCCGGTGAACCCGGTCTGTCTTGTCTGTCTGGTCTATTCGGTCTGTCTCGTGTGTTTGGTCTAGCCAGATAGACCGGACCAACAAGATAGATAGACCAGACAGACCAGATGAACCAGACAGACTAGGCTTGTGTCAGCACCAGGCGCCTAAACGGCAGCTGACAAAAGGCTGGCGCAATGACATGGCGGAAGGGAGGCGGAACGATGATCCAACGGAGCCGGAGGGGATGAGCCCGGCGGCAAGACTCGGTTGATTTTCCGATGAGGGTGCAGCCGGCTGAGTAGAAGGGGGCGTAGGTTCGGCCTTTTTGGCCAACAGCGTCTCAGATTTCCCCCCTCCAATTTTTGCGAGCAGACTGTTTCCGTCGCTGGAACTCGAACTGTTCGGGTATTTTTCAGCCAGCAGCGTCAGCTTTTCGCTGGCCCAATCGTCCGCGCCCAAGTCGTGGTAGCTGAGTGCCAAGAAGTACAGGGCGTCGGGTGCGACCGACTTGTCGGGGTACAGTTTCATGATCTGTTCGAAGCGATGTGCGGCGGCCAGATATGAGCCTCGCCGATAATAGAATTGGCCGACGAAGAGATGGGTCTGCGCCAGGAGGTCATGGCATTCTTGGATCTTTTGGAGCGCCGGGCCGTCATACCGGCTTCCTGCAAAATCTTTCCGTACCCGTTCGAAGGCTTCGAGGGCTTTCTGGACCGGGCCTGGATCACGCTGAATCCCCTTGGTCAGTTTCATCTGGCTTTCGCCGACTCGGAACACCGCATAGGAGGCCAGGATGTGAGTGCGATGGAGATCGAGGAAATGGTTAAACTCGACGATGGCTTCCGCATATTCCTCTTTCTCAAAGAACGCCTCTCCTCGCTTCATGATGACGTTGGGGTCGTAGTTCTTTTTGACCGTATCGCCTAAGAAAATCTGTTCGTCGGTGCCGCTGAGGGCTTTCTTCGCGGTCTCCTGAGTCTTGGGTGTGCTGGAACAGGCGGTGATGACGCAGAGCATCGCGACACAGAAGCCAATAGCCGCTGTAAGTCGTGGCGCAGAAGTCAAAATGGAAGAGGCTCGTACCATAACTGCTTGAAAATGTAGCAGGAGCCCCGGCTGAATGCAAGGCTTCAACGTGAATAGCGCGAGACTTGCGAGAAAAGCGGGACGGATGAGGGTTGGAGGTCCGAAGTTCGAGGTTCTTGGAACTTCGAACCCTGAACTTCGAACTTCTGATTGCGCCCGTTTCGCGTGATCAGCATCGGCAATTTCAGCAGAAGTGCTCATGAGCAATGTGGGCAAAGTTGACCCCCTCTAGCGCCGAGACCTATAATCCCACCGATTTTGTAGCGAACCATAGAGTAGTCTGACCTATGATACGAACAAGAATTATCGGAACTGGTTCGTACCTCCCTGAACGGGTGGTCTCGAATCGCGAGGTGGGGGCTTCGCTGGACCTCGATCCGGATGTTATCTCTCGTTTGACAGGTATTCAAGAGCGACGAAGGGCTGCTCAGTCCCAAGCGTCTTCTGATCTTGCGGTGGAAGCGGCCAGGCAGGCGCTTGGGGCTGCCGAATTCCCGGTTTCTGAGTTGGGCGCAATTGTGCTTTCGACCACCTCTCCCGATACGGTCTTCCCTTCCACCGCCTGCCACGTTCAGCGGATGCTTGGCTGCTCCGCAATACCGGCATTTGACGTGGCGGCTTCCTGTTCGGGCTTTCTCTACGGACTTTCGATGGCCGATGCCATGATCCGGAGCGGGCAGGTGAAGACCTGTTTGGTGGTGGCGGCAGAAGTGAAGTCGCGCTCCATCGATTCCGCCGATGGCGATACGGCTCTCTTATTTGGCGATGGGGCCGGTGCAGCTCTGTTGCGGGGCGAACCGGATGCAGGTCAGCTGAGCCGGGGGCTTTTGGGCCTCCGTCTCCGAGCGGACGGCGCTCAGCATGGCTTGATTATGATTCCCGCAGGTGGGTCGCGCCGGCCGACGACGCCGGAGACGGTCGAGCAGAAGAGCCATACGTTGCGGA
Source organism: Nitrospira sp. (assembly GCA_031421455.1). Lineage (GTDB taxonomy): Bacteria > Nitrospirota > Nitrospiria > Nitrospirales > Nitrospiraceae > Palsa-1315. The sequence continues at coordinate 12,523 of JANOOS010000021.1, read as the reverse complement.
TGCAAGGGGCGCCGCTCTTTCGTTTGGCGGTGAAGCGACTTGACCAGGCCATCCGCGAGATCGTGAAAGAGTTTGGCATCGATGTCCAGGATATCGCGCAGTTCGTCTTACACCAGGCCAACGGAAGAATTCTTGACCAGCTCACGAAGCGGCTTGGGGTCTCGCAGGAACGGGTCTGTTCCGTGATCGGACGTTACGGGAATACATCGTCGGCGTCATTGCCGATCACGCTCGACCACGCAGTCCGTTCGGGAAGGATTCTGCCCCACGATATCGTCCTTTTGGGAAGTTTTGGCGGTGGCGTGACGTGGGCGACGGGGTTGGTTCGGTGGTGACATACGCGAGACGAGTTCGACCCGAAGTTCGAAGTTCAGGGTTCGAAGTTCCGAAAACCTCGAACTTCGGACCTCGAACCGTCGTCCGTCGCACCCGTCTCGCTTATTCCAATCCTGTTAGCTGACTGACTCGCTGGCCTGCTGAACCGGCAGCCGGACGACAAAACGGCTACCGGTCGGGGTGTTCGTTTCGACCCATACTCGCCCACCTAGACCCTCGACGATATGTTTGACGATTGCCAGCCCGAGCCCTGTTCCACCTAACTCCCGCGAGCGGGCTTTATCGACCCGATAGAATCGTTCAAACACACGCGGGCGATCCATTTCAGAAATTCCCAAGCCGGTATCGGTCACGCTCAGCTCCACAGCCGTGGCTGTCGTGGACTGTTCGACATCGCCCAAAATCGGGTGGGCCGCCACGGTGATGGTCCCTTTCTCGGGGGTGTATTTGATGGCGTTATCGAGCAGGTTGGACAGGACTTGCATCAACCGGTCTTCGTCGCCGAGGACAGCCGGCAGATTGTCCTGTACAAAGGAGACGAGCCGGTGTCCTTTCTTGTCCGCTAAGGGTTTGATCATGGCCAACGTTCTCTCGACGACATTCTGGATATGAAGCGGCTCCCGCTTGAACTGAACCTGCCCGGATTCGATCTTCGACAGCTGGAGCAGGTCTTCGAGAATCAGGTTCAGCCGGTCGCTTTGCTTGAGAATGATGTCGAGGAATTGCGTGCTGGTCTCCGGATCGTCCTTGGCGCCATCGAGTAAGGCTTCGATATATCCCTTGATCGATGTGAGCGGGGTTCTCAGTTCGTGGGACACGTTGGCGACGAAATCCTTCCGGATGATTTCCAGGCGGCGTAACTCTGTCATGTCATGAAAGACCAGCACCGCGCTCGCTTCATTCTCTCGATCGGATTCAGTGGCTGAGGCCTCGATATGGAGCCGGCGGCCGCTGGGGTGCAGGAGAATTTCATCTTCTTCGTTCATGCGTGTCGCCAGAACCGTTGAGACCAGCTTGTCCAATTGCGGGTGCCGGAAGACATCAGAGCAGTGGTGTCCTCGCGCTTCCGTTCTGGTGACGTCGAACATCCGTTCTAACGCCGGATTGACTTGCAGGACGCGGCCCCGCCGGTCCAGAACCATCACGCCTTCGACCATCGAGGTCAACATGGCCAAGAGCTGGGATCGATCTTCGGAGAGCTCATCGATCTTGGTTCTCAGTTGGTCTGTCATGTGGTTGAGTGTGTCGGCTAAGAGACCGACTTCATCCCGTGATCCGGTCCTGATACGGATCGCAAGGTCGCCCTTTGCCAGCTGCTGCGCCGCGATTGCAATATCGGACAGGGGTTTCGTGATGCTGTGGGCGAACCATACGCTCAGTACAACGGCAATTAAAAATGCAATCCCGAAGGCGATGGCCAAGTCCCTGTGCAATTTGGCCACTTCACGATCGAACGTCGTCATCGGTAATCCCAGCCTCAAGAAGACGGCGGGATTCGCCTGGTTTGCGCCGCTCAGACCGACAGCCAGATACAGCGTGCGTTCACCGGTACTGTGACTCGTGTGGAGATCCGTTCCTCGCCCGGAGGCAATGGCTTGCTGAATTTCCGGTCGAGTTCGGTGGTTCTCAACCGTAGCGAGGTTGCGATCCGAGACGGCGCTGTCGGCCAACACCCGTCCATCCGGAGCAATGACGGTTACGCGTGCCAGGGCTCGCGCGCTGAGATCTCGTACAGCCGCTTGTAATTGGGGGGTGGAGGACAGCGCCTCTGGTTGTGTCAGGAACGGCTGCAGCCCGTACGCGACGAGACTGGTTTGAGCCTCCAGTATCTGGCCTGATTGGACGATCTCCTGTTGATCGAGGGAGCGAACCGCCAGTGCCCGGGCAATGAGAAGCCCGCAGGCGAGAACCAATAGGGCTCCGATCGCAACCTTCCATCGTATGGAGAGTGTCATAGGGATAGTGATGGGTGATGAGTAAAGAGTGAAGGGTAGTGGGTCCTACTCATCATTCCTCTTTCAGCTTATATCCTAGGGATTTGACTGAAACGATCGCCTCGTTGAGCGAGGGGAGTTTCTGTTTGAGTCTTCGGATGTGGACGTCGACCGTCCGTGTCGTTCCGTAGTAATCGTATCCCCAGACGGTATTGAGGAGGACGTCTCTGGTCAGGACTCTGCCGGGATTGCGTAAGAGATGCTCGAGCAGGCCGAATTCTTTTGCCGTGAGAGGGACTTCCATCTTTTTTACGGTGACTTCATGGCGCGCGAGATCCATGACAAGATTGCCATAGCGATATTGGGACGGGCCCTCGTCCGGTTTCCGCTCAAGCCGTCGAAAGAGGGCTTTGATACGGGCGACCAGCGTCTTGGGGCTGAACGGTTTGGTGACGTAGTCGTCGGCTCCCAACTCCAGGCCGATGATACTGTCCGACTCCTCGGCTTTGGCGGTCAACATGATGATGGGGAGCATCGCGGTTTCTGGCGCCGAGCGAAGGCGTTTACAGATTTCCAGGCCGTCGATCTCCGGCAGCATCAAGTCGAGGATGACCAAATCTGGCTTCTCCTGTTTCACTTGCCGGAGGCCTTCCGTGCCAGTCGAGGCCGATAGGGTTCGAAAACCTTCTTTCTCCAAATACAGTTTGACCAGTTGGAGGATGTCACGCTCATCTTCGACGATGAGGATTTTCTTGCTTGAAGGGTTTGACATAGCGATGGCGTGAGCCTACGAGGGAGAGAGCATTGTGTCAAGACGGATAGCAAAGAAGGCGTGGGCCAATTCAGTTGACGGAACCGGCTACTCTGACGTAAGGTGAACACCAGTGTTCCGTGAGAATGTGGGCAGGAATGTGGCCCTGTACTGAGCTCAGGAGAAGGGGACGGCTATGAAGATCTATCTCGCCAATCCACGTGGGTTTTGCGCCGGAGTCGACCGGGCGATCGATATTGTCGACCTCTCGCTCAAAAAATATGGGGCGCCGATCTACGTTCGGCATGAAATCGTCCATAGCCGTCATGTCGTGAACTCACTCCGGACCAAGGGCGCTGTGTTTGTGGAGGAGTTGGGAGAAGTGCCGGAAGGTTCGGTCGTGATCTTCAGTGCCCACGGGGTTGCCAAGTCTGTGTGGGACGAAGCGAATCGGCGGCAGCTGCATGTGATCGATGCCACCTGTCCGCTGGTCATCAAGGTGCATAACGAGGTCAACCGCGACTATACGCAGGGATACGATCTCATTTTGATCGGTCATGCCGGCCACCCCGAGGTGATCGGGACGCTCGGACAGATCCCGGACAAGTTCCATCTGGTTTCTTCCGTGGAAGATGTCGAGAAGCTGCAAGTTGAGAATGCCCATGACCTTTCGTACGTGACGCAAACCACCTTGAGCGTCGATGAGTGCCGGGATATCGTCGGCGCGCTCCATAAACGATTCCCACACATCAAGGGGCCGCATCAGGAAGATATTTGTTACGCGACGCAGAATCGCCAGAATGCGGTGAAGGAACTTTCTTCGCTGGTGGATGTCATCCTGGTCATCGGGTCTCCCAATAGTTCAAATTCCAACCGGTTGCGGGAGCTGGGGGAGCGGTGCGGGATTGCGTCCTATTTGATCGATGCCGCATCCGACATCGATCCCGCTTGGCTCGCGAACGTGAAAGCCGTCGGGATTACCGCCGGCGCCTCGGCGCCGGAAGTACTGGTCGAAGAGGTGGTGACCTACCTCAAAACGTTTGGGCCTGCAGAGGTCGCAGATCTGACCGTGATCGAAGAAGATGTCGAGTTTCTCCTCCCCAAGGAATTGATCACCATCGAGCCTTCAAGTAGCTCTGTCGGGGCTCAGGTAGGGTAATTCCGTTTCTTGCCCCGTTTCCCTCACCAACTGTTGTAGGTGTCTCCTCTAGCGCCTACCACCGGCAGTATTTTTCTTTGATTTCCCCCTTGGGTCCGTGCTACAAAATCAACCGTTAATCTCGTGTGAGTCTTCTTGGAACGCACTACCGCAAGGGAGTTACCGATGTATTTGAAATCTCTAGAGATGGCGGGATTTAAGTCGTTCGCGGAAGCCAAGATCGAATTCCCGGATGGTGTCACAGCCATCGTGGGGCCGAACGGGAGCGGAAAAAGTAATGTCGTCGATGCGATTCTTTGGGTGCTCGGTGAGCAGAGCACAAAGGCTCTGCGCAGCGAGAAGATGGAAGATGTCATCTTTAACGGAACCGAAATGCGAAAGCCTCTCGGCCTGTCTGAAGTATCGCTCGTGATCAGCGGGCTGGATCGGATCACGGTGGATCCCATGTCCGGTCTTTCGAGCCAGCTGTCGGAATATCAAGAACTCATGATCACGCGCCGCCTGTATCGTAATGGCGAAAGCGAATACCTCATCAATAAGACCGCCTGCCGGTTGAAGGATATCCGGAGCATCCTGCTGGATACCAGGGCCGGGACAAAGGGACACACCGTCATTGCGCAGGGGCAAATCGATCAGATCTTGAACGCCTCACCGCAAGATCGGCGCGAGTTGATTGAAGAAACCGCCGGCATCGTTCGCTACAAGAAACAGAAGGCCGAAGCGTTGCGCAAATTGGATGCAACACAGCAAAATCTCTTGCGGGTGCGGGACATCGTTGCTGAGGTGAAGAAGCAGTTGAATTCCCTCGAACGCCAAGCGCGGCAGGCGCGGTCCTATCAGACGCTGCACCAAGAGGCCAAGTTGCTGGAAGTTCAGTTGCTGACCAACGAATATCGTCAGTTGCGAGCTACGCTCAAGGAGGTGGAGTCGGAACTGCAGACGTTGGGAGACCATGAGACCGAACGGTCCGCCGAACTGGCGCGTTTGAATACGGAACTTGAGCGGATCAAGCTGGCGATTGCCGCCGCGAGTGAGGAGATCGGGCAACGGCGCGATGAACTGTCGAAGGTTGAGCAGCAACAGGCGCGGGCGCTGACGGCCGCCGAAGTCGAGCGTAATCGGGGAGAACTCTACGAACAGCAGCAGAGCCAGGGAAGGGAAGAACTCGGACGCCTCACCCAGGAACAGCAGCAGAGTGTGGCGGAGGCTGCGGCCCTCGAAGATACGTTGGCCACGCTCGAACGTGAATGTGCAGAGCGGGAGCAGGAGTTCGAGACGCTCGACCGGGAGATGAAAGAGCTGGTTCATCAACGGGCCGCGGCTTTGACTGAAGAGGAACGAGGGCGTTTGGACGTACTCAACCTGGCGGTATTGGTCGCGAATACTGAGCAGACGCTGGAGCAATTGGCCGCCCGCATTCAAGAGGCGGCGGATCGAGAAGGTAAGCTGGCCCGTGAGCGGGAAGACTTTCAGCTGCAACATGTCACGGCAACGGATAAGCGTCAGGCGTTCCAACAGGCCTACCATGAGACGGAGCAGTCGATTATCGATCTGCGTCGCCGGCTGCAAGGTGTCGAGGAGGGAAGCGGGCATGTGTCGGCCGAGTTGGCTGAAGTCGACCAGTTGGTATTTCGTCAGTCGGAAGAGGTGGCCGCAGTGGACTCTCATCTCAGAGCGCTGCAAGGCGTGCTGCAAGAAGACATGGGCTATGGGCGGCGAGGCGACGAAGAGTCGACGGCGCTCAAAGCCTGTGCCGGAGTTCACGATGCCATCGTCGAGTGGCTGGTCGTGCCTCCCGGATGGGACCGGGCGGTAGAAGCGATCCTGGGCGAACGGGTCAGGGGATGGTTCGTCGATGACCCTGCTGCCGCTTGCGCGGCGATTGAGTTTCTCAAGGGGAAAGATCTCGGGCGTGGGACCTTCATCCCTCAGCAACCTCGCTGGACGACTCGGGATACGGCGCCTCACGCTTGGTGGGCTGCGGTGGCTGGCCGGCCCGGTGTGGTCGGGCGTGCGGTCGATTTGATCCAGGTGGAGGGGCGGCGCGAGGCGGCCCGTGATTATCTTTTCGATCGAATGATATTCGTCGACACACTGAAAGATGCCACGACTCTGTGGGAACAACAGCCCTGCGCGGCTCCCGACGGGCCCATCCTCGTGACGCGTGCAGGAGAGATCTTGGATGCCGCCGGGGTGCTCACCGGTGGCCAGGCCAGTGCAACGGGAGGCTTGTTGCAACGTCGCCGGGAGGTGCTTCACTTGGAAGCCCAGAGCGTCTCGCTGACGGGTTGCATCGAAGAAGGGAAGCAGCGACGGGAACGATTGCTGGCGCAGGGACAGGAGTTGCGCGAGCAGAGCCGGCAACTCTCGGAATCGCTGCGTGACGCCGAAATGCAGGGACTTTCGCTACAGAAAGACGAAGCCGGGCTTCAGCATGTGCTGGGAGATCTTGCCCTCCGGATCGATACATTGATGGACGATACGCGACGAGGCTCAGCGGAAGCGCAGCGGCTCAATCAGGAAATGCGCTCCTGCGAAGCGCAACTTGCGCAGTGGATTGCGGAGAAGGCCGGCCAGGACACCGGGCTCAGCCATGTGCGCGCGAGGGTGGGGCAGATCGATCATGGCATGCAGGGGCTGCAGCAGCGATTCACAGAGGCGCAATTGGTGGCGCAGGACATTCGGACGACTCGTGAGCATCGCCATCGCGACCTTCTGAGGATTCAGCAGCAACAACAAGACGCGACCGTACGCATTGAGACGCTGACACGCCATGTCGATGGGCTCGCGGCTTCGATTGAACAGAGCCGGATTGAACGTGAGCGCCAGGAGGCCTGCTGCCGAGAGTTCGGCGAGTCGGCAGTCCAGGTCAAGGCTCGGCTGGTCGAACATCAAGAAGCGCAGGCGCAGGACATGGCGGCGGCGCAGCAGCTCGATGCCGGGCTGGAGGATGTTCGCCGCGCAGTATCGTCTCTACGCGAATCCCGCATGGCAGTGGAGGTCAAGAAGGCGGAAGTTCGAATGCAACTGGGGACTGTCGAGTCCACGCTTTTGGGAACCTATCAGGTCGATCCTGCGACACTGCTCGAATCGCCGGCCGCGGGGATGACATCCGAGCAGCTGTCCATGGGAGAGGAGCCGATCCCGGAAGGCCAACCGGCAGTCGATGAAGTGGCGCTGCGGGAGCAGCTGCAGAAGATTCGCGAGAAGCTCGATCGCCTGGGGCCGATCAATTTGGCGGCCATTCATGAACATCAAGAGCTGGATGAGCGGTATCGATTCCTGACGACGCAGGAGCAAGACCTCTCCGCATCCATTGGCTCGCTGAAAGAAATCATTCAGCGCATCAACCGCACCACGAAAGACATGTTCGCCGGCACCTTTGCCGAGCTCCAGCAGAAATTCAGCGAGGTGTTTGTGAAGTTTTTCCCGGGCGGCCGGGCCGAACTGCAGCTGGTCGAAGCGCCGGTGGATGAGACGGTAGAAGGAGGCGGACCGCAGGAGCCGGGGGTCGATATCATGGTGCAGCCGCCGGGCAAGCGCTTGAAGAGTTTGACCATGCTTTCGGGCGGTGAGAAGACCTTAACGGCGATGGCCCTGCTTTTCGCGAGCTTCTTGATCAGACCGACGCCGTTCTGTATTCTCGACGAAATCGACGCGCCACTGGACGAAGAAAACATCGGACGCTTTACCGCTGTCTTGCATGAACTTTCCGAAGGCGCACAGTTTTTGGTCATTACCCATAACAAGCAGACGATGGCCATTGCAGACTCGTTATTTGGAGTCACGATGGAAGAACCTGGCATCTCGAAAATCGTCTCAGTGAGGCTGGGTAATTTGCAGCCGGCTTAAATACAGCGGACTGGCAAAAACATCTGTACTTCAGCGGGTTTCCATCGCTGGTTTCTTGACGTCGGAGTAGGGGGTCTGTTATATACGCCACAATAGAAAGATCTATGGGCATGCCGCTTGTGGGTCGGGCATATTTACGGGGGCGAAGCGAGTCACCCGCCTTGTCCCATCTACGTTCAGTTTTCACAGACCGATACATATGAAGCTGATTCGAGCGCTTCTGGATCGTCTATCCGATAGCTTCTTCGTTTCTGTTCCGGAGAAGCTGGGGTTGGCGACTGAGCTATCCAACGTTCCGCCGCTGCGTCTGGTGTCGGACAAATCCATGCCCTCGGCATCCGTCGACGCTTCGACACGCCGCTCCACCAGCCATTCAATCAGTCAAGTGGACGTGCTCGACGACGCAGTTCGGCGCAGTCAAGCCTGGTTTTTGTCCAGACAACATGCCTCAGAGGGATACTGGGTTGCGGAGCTCGAAGCCGATACGACACTGACCGCAGAATACCTCATGCTGCGGCGTTTTCTCGACCGGGTCGATCCCGATCGAGAGCGGAAGGCGGTTCGTTATCTCCGCGCCATGCAATTGCCCGACGGGGGCTGGCCGATTTTCTACGGGGGGCCCTCGGAGATCAGCGCGTCGGTGAAAGCCTATTTTGCCTTGAAGCTGAGCGGGGTGTCTGTAGATGAGCCCTTCATGGTGCGAGCCAAGGACTGTATCCTAGCGAAGGGTGGAGTTGTCCAAACAAATGTGTTTACCAAGATCGCGCTGGCGCTGTTCGACCAATACGATTGGGAAGGCGTCCCTCACATGCCGGTTGAGCTGATGCTGCTTCCGAAGGGATTCTACTTTAACATCTATGCCATTTCATATTGGTCCCGCGCCGTCTTAACCCCATTGCTGATCATCTTCGCGCACCGGCCGGTGTGTCAGATCCCGCGAGAGCAGGGGATTGATGAGTTGTATCTCATTCCACGCAAGGAGATCCGCTATTGGAAGTTCCCGCCGTTCAACAAAGATCAAAAGTGGTTCACCCCCCACAACTTCTTCGTCGCGTTAGATGCGATACTGAAACTGTACGACCGGATGCCTCTCATGTGGCTACGCGAAAAAGCGTTGCATCGCGCCGCGACATGGATGCTGGAACACATCAAGGGTAGCGGGGGGCTGGGAGCGATTTATCCGGCCATGGGGAATTCGATTATGGCCCTTCGTTGCCTCGGGTATGAGGTCGACGATCCATTGGTGCGGAAGGCGCTGCACGAGATCGAATCGTTGGAAGTCTACGACACGGTGTCAATCGGCGAACAGCGACTCGAGGCCTTGCATCTCCAGCCCTGCGACTCTCCAGTCTGGGATACGGCATTGCTGATGAACGCCCTTATCGAAACCGGGATGCCGCAGGACCACCCATCCCTCCAGAAAGCGGCTGCGTACTTGGTCTCGCGCCAAACGAAAACGGTTGGAGATTGGAAGGTCTCGTCTCCCGATGCGGAACCGGGAGGCTGGTACTTCCAGTCTGAGAACGAGTTCTATCCCGATGTCGATGACTCGGCTGTCGTATTGATGGCGCTGTCGAAAGTCCGGATGGCTCAAACCGCCGAGCTACAAGATTCCATCAGGCGGGGAGCGAATTGGGTACTCGCGATGCAAGGGTCCGATGGCGGGTGGGGCGCGTACGACAAGGATAACAATCGCGTCGTCTTCAACTATATCCCGTTTGCCGACCACCATGCTTTGCTTGATCCAAGCACATCCGATTTGACCGGACGCTGCCTGGAGATGCTTGCGGCGTTGGGCTACGATCAGACGCATCCCGCTGTGGCCCCGGCCCTCAGATTTCTCAAGCGAGAGCAGGAACCCGACGGCAGTTGGTACGGCCGGTGGGGCGTCAATTATATTTACGGTACCGGGTCCGTCCTGGCAGGCCTTCGCGCGATTGGAGTGGATCTCTCGGAACCCTATATACGCCGTGCGGTCGCCTGGCTCGAGTCGAAGCAGAATCCTGATGGCGGGTGGGGCGAGTCATGTCTTTCTTACGGCGACGATCCTGCCTGGAGCGGGAAGGGAGACAGTACGCCTTCTCAAACCGCGTGGGCCATTATGGGGCTCATGTCTGCCGGGATGACCGATGCTTTCAGCGTCGCTCGCGGCATCCAATACCTGCTTCGTCAGCAAATGAAGGATGGGTCCTGGGAAGAGGTTCGCCATACAGGCACTGGATTCCCTCGGGTGTTTTATCTCCGATACCATTGGTACTGCCAATACTTTCCGTTGTGGGCCTTGGCGATGTACAGGAATCTTCGAACGCGCGGGAAGATGCGGGCTGACGAAGTCCGGCAATACGTAAGCGCATCCGGCTGTCATCGAGCCGATCGTTGAACAGTCCTCCGGCGTCATCCATTGGCGCGGGATACCCTCCCTCAGGATCTTCGGGGAAACCCATCGCTATTTTTGCCGCGACTCGCTGGGAGCTCCAGGCCGTTCGGCGCGCCCTTGCGGCGGATCGTGTGACGACCATTGCCGGAGTTCGCTGTCACATTGGACAGCGGGGGAATCGTACGTACTGGCTTATCCAAACCGGTGTTGGTCCTCTTGCGGCCGGCGCTGTGGCAGGGAAGGTGCTGAGCGCACAGGCGATGTCGCTGGTCATGTCCACGGGTTTTGCCTGCGCGCTTGTTCCGGCTCAAGTGGGAGATCTCATCGTCGGTACGGCAGTGTCTTCTGTGCATGGTGAGGGAACCTGGACGATGGGAAACGATCGTATGCTCTGCGACGGGGCTGTACGGGACGGCATTCTTACCGTGGCACGGGATGCAGGGATGACCGTGAGGATAGGAACAGTCGTGTCCTCCGGGACTGTGGTGTGGCAGGCCGAAGAGAAGCGCCGGTTGCAACGCGCGACTGAGGCGACCGGGCTCGATATGGAAAGCGCAGCGGTGGCGGCGGTGGCGCAGGAACGAGGCCTGCCGATGGCAATCGTGCGGACGGTCTCCGATCTGGTGGATGAAGATCTCCCTCTTGACTTCAATCTGTTTCTCAGGCCCACTGGCTGGATTAAAGGGATGCGGGCGATCATCGTCCGTCCGTCCTGTCTCGCGGGGCTGAATCGGCTACGAAAACAGAGCCGGGTGGCAGCGGACCGACTGACAGAATGGTTTCAGCGCTATGCGGAGACAGACAGAAAATCTCTTCGACCGTTCAGGTAATCAATGACGAACGTGATTGAACGACTGGGTGCATGGGCCGTCACTCGCGTCGGGGAAATGGGCCGCATGCTCTTGTTTCTGCTGTCGGCGTTTGCCTGGCTGGCGCGGCCTCCGCTTCGATTCCATCAAATTATGAAACAGATCCACTTTATCGGGTATCGGTCCACATTTGTCGTCGTACTCACCGCGGGGTTTACGGGGATGGTGCTGGCGCTGCAAGGCTATTACAGCCTGCGGAAATTCGGTTCGGAGGGGTTGCTGGGCTCTGCAGTGGCGTTGAGCATGATTCGGGAACTGGGGCCGGTGTTGGCGGCATTGATGGTGACTGCGCGAGCGGGCTCCGCAATGACAGCCGAGATTGGCATCATGCGGATTACGGAACAGATCGATGCGCTCGATACCATGGCGATCAATCCGATGCAATATCTGATTGCGCCAAAATTGGTGGCTGCTGTGATCGGGGTGCCGTTGCTCGTGGCGATATTCGATGTGGTCGGTATCTATGGCGGCTCCCTCGTCGGAGTGGATTTGTTGGGAGTGAGCGAAGGGGCCTATTGGAACTCGGTCCAGTCGGCCGTGGAATGGAAAGACGTCTATGGTGGCATTCTCAAGTCGATCAGCTTTGGGCTGATCATCAGCTGGGTCTGCTGCTATAAAGGATTCTACACGAGGCAGAGCGCCGAGGGGCTCGGGAGCGCAACGACAGAGGCGGTGGTCTTGTCGTCGGTGCTCATCCTTGTAGGGGACTATATCTTGACGTCGCTGCTGCTCTGAAGCAGTAAGGGGTAAAGGGTGAGGAGTGAGGGGTAAGGCGATTTCTTTCAAAGAAGGGAAGTGTTCCCTACCCCTTACCCCTTACCCCTCACCCCTCACGGAGTCCGCGTGATCAGACTGGTCGGTATCGAAAAGAAGTTAGGCGGGCAGCCAGTGCTGCAGGGCGTCGATCTCTCGATTCCGGTCGGCAAACTTACGACCATTATCGGTGGCAGTGGGTCGGGAAAGAGCGTGCTCCTCAAGCACATGATCGGGCTCATGCAGCCGGATCGTGGTGAGGTGTGGGTCGGCGATCTGGAGATCTCCCGGCTGTCGGGCACGCCCTTGAACGATGTGCGGAAACGGTTCGCGATGCTCTTTCAGGGCGCCGCGTTGTTCGACTCGCTCTCGGTCTTTGAGAATGTGGCGTTTCCATTGCGGGAGAAGTTGCGCATGAAGGGCCCGGAGGTAGGGCGACGGGTCGAGGAGAAGCTGCAAGAAGTCGGGTTGGAAGGGATGGGGCATAAGTTT
>JANOOS010000020.1:0-2190 GCA_031421455.1 Nitrospira sp. | reverse complement strand
ACATTCTGCCCGCCGGCCCCCTGCGACCGCATCGCATGGATGTCGATCTCAGAGTCGGGGATGGTGACGTGTGATGAAATCTGCAGCATCGAAATTGCGGATGTTGAAAAAGCCCGTCAGCGTCGTTCTCGCATCGTTCAGACCCTCAACGTACCCCAGAGGGTACGCCTCGGCCCTTCACTCGCTGTGGCCTTGCTGAACGGCCTTTTTGAACATCCTCCTATCTATTTTAACGAGTCTAACTCTTCGCTCTGTCTATCGGCGACGCTCAGTAAATACGTTTCCATACACAGAGGCGGAAGGTGTCCTGGCCGCTCAGCCGTCTGCCTTTAACCGTTTTCTGATCCACGATGGATTCCTACGGCAATCGAGCACAGCATGCACACGAACTAGCTGTTTCTCGACGCTGTAGTAGATTGCGAAGGGGAAGCGCTTGGAGAGGCATCGGTGATAGGCATATAGAACCTGATGAATCCCTGCGTAGATGAAGAGGGAATCAATGTCTGAAAAGAGGCTATCTATGAAATACGATCTGAGTCCTGGTTCCCGGCTTTCATAAAAATAGAAGCCCTGTAACAGATCGTCCTGGGCTTCATCCAGGATCTCGATTTTCACGACAGCTTCTTGCGAATGTCTGCTTTGGCCGTTTCCCAATCGGTGAATCGAGCTGTGCCATCAGCAAGCCGCTGGCGGCGTTCGTCGAGGATGTCCTTGTGCCAGGCAGGAGACTCAATAGCTTCAGGAGTACGGGCGAGGTCTTCCCAGATCGATTCCATGACCGCAAGCTTCTCTTGAAGGGTCATGTCTTTCAGGGGCAGGCTGATCGGCATGGGGAAAGTATACCTCGATACCGAATCAATTGAAACTCCTTTGGCAAGGAGCTCCAGCGCGTAGTAAAAGACCTCTTAGTGCTAAAGCTTGGAAGGAAACTCTACTGTAATTCTGGCAGGCGATCGATAATTCTCAACCGGACCTCTTCTCCCACCTGCATTTGCACCATCTTGGTCGTCAGGCTTTCACGAACCCGATGGGCATCCTCCATCTTAAATTGAATCTGCCCGCCACATCGCTCAACGAGGTGAAAGAGCAACAAGTTTGTGATGTGCTGCAATTCTTCGTCGCTCGTGTGCGAACTCATGTTCAAAATTTTGGACATCGGAAAGGCTCCAATCTGAATCATTAAGCCAGCCCTATTTATCGCCGAGTCCTCGCTGTTCCACAATGCCCCAAAGGGAGGGGGGGCTTGGCTCTGCAGAGAGGGCCGCTCCCTTGCCTGTCACATCATCACGCTTACTCACACTGGAATTACAATGGCTTACAGGTTGCAGACTGCTCGCAGGCTGTGGAAATACTGTTGAGGCCGATGGAGTTCCGTATTACTTCGAGGTGGGAGGTTCAACGAATCAAGATTTCGAGTCTTGATATTCTTCGTGCCAGGCCATCTGGATCGCTTCGAGGATTTTCTCGTTCGATTTCTTGGGATCGTCTTTGAAGTCGGAGAGCGCCACGATCCAGGCGTGCATGTCGGTAAATCGAACGGTAAGTGGATCTGTTTCCGGATGTTCTTCGACCAAACGGATCGCAATATCCTCGGTATTCTGCCATTTTAGATCCATATCCACTCCTCATGTTCCGTTGTAAGTCGACCACGGCATCAGTACGGGATCGTCGCTACGTGACTTCAGAAACCTTTTTCCCCTGCAGCCCCTTCGTGAGCGAATCATTCAAGAGTGCGACGGTCAGCGGCTTTGCGGCCTGTTCGAGGTCCGCCATGCGTGCACGGATAACGCGCGGATCTGCCCCGTCTTTGGCAGCGGCCAGCGCCGCCAGCGCGGTCCGAGTGGCGGCAATGTTGTCTGATGCGATGAGATGGCTTCCCTCCAGGAGAGATTTCTCTGTCGCCGTAATCATTGCGCCGGCATCCAGCCGCGCTTCGATCAATTTGCGGGCGGAGACATCATCTGCAGCAAACTTAAATGAATCTTCGATCATTTGCTCTACTTCATCGTCCGACAAACCGTAGGACGGCTTGACCTCGATAGACTGGCTTTGTCCCATCCGCATGTCCTTCGCCAGTACGTTGAGAATGCCGTTTGCGTCAATCAAGAACGTGACTTCGATACGTGGCACACCGGCTGGTAAGGGTGGCACTTTGAGTCTGAATCGCGCCAGGCTTCGATTGTCTTTCGC
>JANOOS010000019.1:0-8943 GCA_031421455.1 Nitrospira sp. | reverse complement strand
CAGGTGGTGAGTGAGGCCTCGTTGGCGCAGGTAGCCCGCCGGCTTGGACTGGGAGAGCATCTCAAGCTCGGGCGTGGGGAGGACCGTTCGAAGGGGCGTGAGAAAGACTCGTTGCTGGCCGATGCGCTGGAGGCGGTGCTGGCAGCGGTTCATCTTGACGGGGGGTTCGAGGCGAGCCGCATGGTGACGCGGCATATTTTTTCAGAGGAACTCACGCATATTGCCGCGCAGCAGGATCAGCCTGGGGCAGGCGACTACAAGACCCAGTTTCAGGAGTGGTGCCAAAAGCGGCATGATACATTGCCCCGCTATGCGACAGTTCGAGAAACAGGGCCAGACCACCAGAAGCTATTCGAGGTGGAACTGTCTATTCAGGGCGAGATCGTGGGCGTGGGGTCCGGGCGGAGCAAAAAAGAAGCAGAACAACAGGCGGCGAAACAAGCCCTCCGACAAGTAGGAAGCTAAGCAGGTCGTTATGGTAGGGTGTGACCTTGTAAGCAGATCAGTTATTTTCCAGGGAGGCTGATGATGCAGAGACGAAGTCTAGTGAAAATAGTGGCAGTGACGCTCATGCTCGGTGGGAGCCTGTTGCTGGGCCTGGGCGCTCTTTGCGCGGCTGATAAGGCCCCAACGGGAAAAGCGGAAGGGATGAAAGGCCCCAAGGCCACGATCAAAACGAAGTTTGGCGATATGGACGTCGTGTTCTTTCCTGAAAAGGCTCCCAAGCATGTTGAAAGCTTCATCGCGTTGGCAAAGTCAGGCTTCTACAACGGCACGATCTTTCATCGGGTGATTCCAGGATTCATGATTCAGGGCGGCGATCCCAACACCAAAGATTTGAATAAACCGGAGACCTACGGTCAGGGTGGGCCGAGCCAGAAGCTCAAGGCGGAGTTCAACGACATTCCTCACAGACGAGGAATTCTTTCCATGGCGCGCACGAACGATCCCAACAGTGCCGGCTCGCAGTTCTTCATTGTCGTCAAGGATTCGAACTTTCTCGATGGGCAATATACGGTCTTTGGCGAGGTGGTGAAGGGGATGGAAGTAGCAGACAAGATTGTCAACCTTCCGAAAAACAGCCGTGATCTTCCAAATGAACGGGCGGAGATGACGGTCGTGGTGCTGGAGTAAACGATGCAAGGTTGGTCGGCGCTGACGCGTGATTCTGCTGTCATGAGAAGTCTCATGCTGTGCGGAGTTTTGTTGGGAATCGGTCTTCTCACCGGTTGCGGAGGGAATGCCGACGTGATACCAGTTACGCCTCCGCCAAGCCCTGGGCCCAAAGCTATTCTTAAGACGAAGTTTGGAGATATCCATATCAAGTTCTATCCGGATGTCGCTCCGAGGCATGTTGAAAACTTTATCAAGTTGGCCAAGTCAGGATTTTATAACGGGACGATTTTCCACCGGGTTATCCCGGGTTTTATGATCCAGGGCGGTGATCCCAATACCAAGAGTTCGTTGCACAAGGACACCTATGGGCAGGGTGGGCCCAAGGATGAGAACGGCAATCCTATCTTGCTCAAGGCGGAGTTCAACGACACTCCTCATAAGCGCGGTATTGTATCGATGGCGCGAGCGGACAAGCCTGACACAGCCGGGTCGCAGTTTTTTATTGTGGTCGAGCCGTCCCCTTTCCTCGATGGAAAATATACGGCGTTTGGCGAGGTGACCAAAGGTCTTGGCATCGCCGATAGGATTGTGGTTCTGCCAAAGAACGATCGCGACTTGCCGAACGAGCGGATTGAGATGACGGTAACGATTGTTGAATAAGAGGCGTGTAGGTGGAAAACGCTATTTGATATTCTCGATGAATGTGCGAAGGCGAGATCGTTCGGACGGGAAAAAGAGGATGAAGTTAAGGCCGAATGCGTTGCCGGAGACCCAGCGCACTGCGGCTCGTTCGACTTTCACTGGGGATGATTGGTTGGGAAGTTGAATCAGGATCTGAACGTCGAGTCCCTCCGCCATATTGATGTCGGACTCGGCACGACAGCCTGACGTCGAGATGTTTGTGATCGTGCCCTCGCCTTCGATCTCCCCGGAAGAAAATCTCAGAAAGCAACGCAACTCCACGCGGCGGGCTTTTCTGATCTTTCGTTCTTTCTCCGCGCTCATGGGGTCTGCTCTATCGTCATGGGAAGTCGCCAGCAATCAATGGTGGTGACAGCCTGGTCCATGGGTATGGGACTCAGGCGCCGGGGGCGGCATGAATTGCTGCCCTGGCAAAATGATGTGGCCCGGTTCACGTTGCTTGGTCAGGTGTTCTGCAATCTCAGGGTGGTAGGCCCGCACATAGCCGATGAGCCCACCGAGAAACCGTTGCGATTGAAAGTCCGTGCCGGAAAAGCGTGAAACGAAGGCGTTCGCGCGGTCCAGTATCTCCGGTGCGGAAGACATATCGGCGATTTCCTCAGGATTCTGTTTCTTGAACGTGTCGTATTCCTTCTTCAAGTGTTCTGCAAAGACCGGCATCGGGCCGGCAGGCACATGGAGGGGACTGAGCGTTCGCCGTAAGGCCTGCAGCGCCGCCACAATCTCCGCATCTTGCCCGTCGCGGCGGCTGTGAAAGTAACCGAAGATCACCACTTCAACGAGATTGAAGAGCGCCACGGATTTTTTGCCGCCCAGCTCGTCCAGTTCACGATAGAAATCCCTGCGCACCGGCATGAATTGTACCGCCAGCCGTTTCTGCTGATAATCGCTCCCGGACTCGAGATAGACGCAGTCAGCCGGGCATGAGACCCGCACGATTCGGTGCTCTCCGCAGCATTGACTGCAGATCAGTCCTGCCAAGGCGGGGCAAGGCCGCTTGCCTTTCCGTTGTGTGCAATAGGCGCATTGGCTCATTTTTTCTCTGGCCCTTCCGGCGCCGGCTTCGGTGGAGGCGGGATGAAGCCATAGTCTGCCAATGTCCGTTTTTCCTGTTTTGATTTCGCACTAGTGGGGGTTTCGAGCCCATTCATCTCTGCCGCATGTGCCAATTCGTAGGGTACAAGGATGAGGTTGTTTGCACGGTCGATGCTGAGATCTCCCGGCGAGGGCAAGAATTCGGCGATGACTTGAAACCGCTTGTCCCAGCTCATGCGCCAGACTTTTCCGGTAGTGAAGTCGGACACGTACATGTTGCCCCAGCGGTCGAAGTCTACTCCGCGAAGATTCTGGAAACGGTTGGAAAAGAATCCGTTGGAGAAGAGTTCTGTCACCACGCCTTCCGGAGAGACTTCGGAAATTTTCCCCTTCTCCCAACTGACCGCGATGATCTGGCCTGATTTAGGATGGATGGCAAGGCCGGAGGGGCCTGCGAGAGAGCGGTCTGTGACCAGCACGGAAAATTTCTGGGTGGCCAGATCGATACGGTAGATCGTGTTCGCTTTTTGGTCGGAGCAATAGAGATACCCCTTGCCATCGAAGGTCACGTCGCTCAAGGAGGCCTGTGAGGTCGCGGGCGATCGGATGGTGAGGGTCAGGACTGGTTTGCCGGTAGTTGTGTCAAAGCCCCGCAGGGTGTCGAGATCGGCCACGTAGAGCACGTGTTCTACCAAGGCCATGCCTTTGGGGGCATGGAGGATGACGTCGTCCTTTCCTCCTTGGATAAACTTCAGGTTGAGAAGTTTTCCATTGGGATTGAGCTTGGTGATGAATCCGTTGTTGTCGGCGGTCTCCGCTTCGCCGTTCACGCTCGAGATGAAATAGTTCTTCTCGATGGGGTCGTTGACGAAACTATAGGGAGATTGCAGTTCCGTCACGGTGATCTGGGCCTCGATCGGGCTGGCGATCACCAGGGGAATGATCCAGATAAGCCATGCTGTTGGATGGCTGATGGCGCGTGTTAGAAGGGACATCACGGAGGAGGTTCTGCTCACAAGGTCGATGGCTGTAGATGGTGGTTGATGTGCCTATCGTAGCTGCCAGCTGAAGAGCCTGTCAAGAAAACTGGTGAAGGGTGAGGGGTTAGGGGTAAGGTGTGAACTGTGAGGGGTGAGGGATGAAGGGTAAGGAGTGAGTTGCAGGCGAAAGAGCAAGCATTGCAGCGTTCAACAATTGATTCCTTGGTCCCTCGCTTTACCCCTCACCCCTTACGCCTCACCTCTTCGAGGGATCGTTGACTTGCTCAAAAATGCCCTGTTATGGTGCCATGGTTTTTGAGTCAGGTTAAGTTTAAGGCCAAGGCTGAGCGGAAAGTGATGGTGATGGTTTCCCTTAGCCTCAACCTAGAGTCTTGCGTGAGGAGGGAATTGTGGCGGCACGATTGATCGACGGTAAAGCCTTGGCATTGCAAGTACGTGAGCGGTTGGCAACTGAATCGGCGGCGGTCTTGGCGAAGACCGGGGTGAAACCAGGCCTGGCGACGATTTTGGTGGGCGACGATCCCGCCTCGCATCTCTATGTGAAGAGCAAACAAAAAGCCTGTGATGCGGCGGGTATCTATATTGACGACCACAAATTGCCGGCGAGCACGACGCAAGCAGAGTTGTTGGCTTTGATTGAAAAAGAGAACGTCGATCCGAGGATCCACGGAATCTTGGTTCAGTTGCCGTTACCGAAGCATATCGACAGCAAAGTTGTGCTCGAAGCGGTGTCGCCCGACAAGGACGCAGACGGGTTTCATCCGTACAATTTCGGTCGGCTTGTTGAGGGGCATCCGGTGTTTGAAGCCTGTACGCCGAAGGGCGTCATCAAGATGATCGAGTCCACCGGTGTGAGCATCGAAGGGAAGCGCGCCGTCGTATTAGGGCGGAGCAACATCGTCGGTAAGCCCTTGGCGCTCATGTTGCTTCAGCGCAACGCCACGGTGACGATTTGTCACTCCAAGACGAAGGATCTGCCTGCGGTCTGCCGCGAAGCCGAGTTGTTGCTCGTCGCGATCGGGAAGGCCAAGTTTGTCACGGCCGACATGGTGCGAGAAGGGGCAGTCGTCATCGATGTGGGAACAAACAAAACTCCTGAGGGTAAACTGTGCGGCGATGTCGATTTTGAACCAGTCAGCCAGAAAGCCGGCTGGATCAGTCCTGTGCCGGGCGGTGTCGGGCCGATGACGATTGCGATGTTGCTGGACAACACGGTGGAGTCTGCGAAACGCAAGGCAGGGATGATGTGAGGCGGCTGGGTGCTCCTGTGCTCGCGCAACGCGCGGCTTCAGAAAGCCCTCGTTGGACGCGCGCACGATGGAGCAACCCAGCCACCTCTCTTAGTGGAACAAGGGTGGGGAAGAATTCATGAGTCGGGAGCCGAGGCGATTACGAGAGGTGCTCGATCAGGGACAGTTTGCTGTCACGATTGAGTACAATCCTCCCAAGGGTACCAACATCTCCAGTGTATTAGAGAACGCCAAGCAGCTGGTGGGGCGCGTGCATGGGGTCAACGTGACGGACAACACGGCTGCCGTGGTGCGGGCCGGATCTCTCCCTGTCTGCCGGCTTCTCTACGAACTCGGCCATGATCCGGTGATGCAGATGACTTGCCGTGATCGGAATCGGATTGCGATGCAGTCGGACCTCATGGGCGCGTCCATGCTCGGTATCCAAAATATTCTGTGCCTCACCGGGGACTATCCGACCGTCGGAGATCATAAAGAGGCCAAGCCGGTCTACGACCTGGATTCCGTTCAAGTCATGCAGCTCGTGCAGGGGCTCAACAACGGGAAGGATATGGCCGGCAATAAGCTGGATGGCTCAACGGCATTTACAATTGGCGCCGCTGTGACACCTGAAGCTGACCCGCTGGGGCCCATGCTCGCCAAGTTTGAAGTAAAGGTGAAGGCGGGTGCCCAGTTTTTCCAGACACAGGCGATTTACCATCCGGAGCAGTTCGCGAACTTTATGAAAGCGGTCAGGCCGTTTAAGGTGAAAGTTCTCGCCGGCATTCTTGTGCTGCGTAATTACAAGATGGCCGAGTTCATGAATGCAAATATTCCCGGGGTGTCGGTTCCCCAGGAGATGATCGATGAACTTAAAGCGGCAGGCCCCGAGCGCGCAGAGGATGTGGGGGTGGACATCGCAGTGCGGACGATCAAGGCGGTGCGGTCGTACTGCGACGGGGTTCATATTATGGCGATCAAGGCCACGCACCGGCTAGCGGACATTATCACCAAATCGGAAGTGGGTTGATGACGATCCCCGAGTTTAAGCGGCATAAACAGGATAAGAAAAAGCTTATCGTCGTCACGGCCTACGATGCGTTGTTTACACGCATAGTCGAACAGGCCGGCATCGAGACCATCTTAGTCGGCGATTCGCTGGGTGTGGTCGTGCAAGGCAAAGCGAATACCTTGTCGGTCACGATGGACGACATGCTCTATCACACGAAGCTTGTGGCCGGGGCGGCTCAACGAGCGCTGGTCATCGGCGATATGCCGTTCATGTCCTACCAAGCCGGCAGCGAAGATGCGCTGCGTAATGCGGGACGATTTCTACAGGCCGGGGCTCAGGCCATCAAGCTGGAAGGCGGCGCGGTGGTGGCAGATCGTGTGGCTTCGATGACTAGTATCGGCATCCCGGTAATGGGGCATCTCGGTATGACTCCCCAATCTGTTCATCGCTATGGCGGCTACAAAGTGCAGGGAAAAGAATCGGATCATGCGAAGGTCTTGCTGAACGATGCCAAGGCCCTCGAAGCAGCCGGCGCTTTCGCCATCGTGCTCGAGGCGATCCCAGCCGAGTTGGCCAAAACTATCACGGAACAATTGACGATTCCGACTATTGGCATCGGGGCAGGTCCGCACTGTGATGGCCAGGTTCTTGTGCTCTACGACCTCCTCGGGCTCTTCGATGAGTTTGTGCCGAAGTTTGTGAAACCCTACGCCCACCTCAAGGCCGATGCCCTCCAAGCCCTTCGTCGCTACAAAGAAGAAGTCGAGGAAGGCAAGTTTCCGTCGGACGCAGAAAGCTATCACTAGCAGGCGAAGTTCTACGCGAGATCCTGCTTATGCAGGCGAATGAGCGGGGCACGAAAGTCCGAATCGGCTACGTGCCGCCGCAAGTTTTCGTTGAGGTCGGCCACATCAATCCCCATATAGAACCTGGGTGTTTTCTGCAAACGAATGATGCCGCTGGTCAGTAGTTTTCCTGCTGCCTGGTGGTTGCCTGTGAAGAGTTTGAGGTTCGCTGCGGCGAGTTGAATGAGGGCTTGGAAGAAGTTCCCTTGTTCGGTGTCGTGGCCCGCCGCATGCCAGAGCCCTTCGAAGATTTCATGGCATTCCCACCAGTAGGCGAAGTTGTAGAGATCGATTCCATACAGATATTCCTCTGACTGACGCCAGTTCTCAGGCTGAAACGCCGATGGTGGAGGCTCGGGCTTGCCGTAGGAGTGGCCGTGTGGATCACGGCGCGGGTGCGGATTCTTACCAGGCACAAAACGGTAGGAGGGGAAGGGACGTACGGAGTAGCGAGGCCAGGGAGTGTCCGCTGGGGCTGGTTTAGTCACGGCGAAGTTTGTCCGCGCAATCGACTTGAAAGACGGAGCGATCTTCCAGCCGAACAGCCGTCAGTTGCCTGCCCCATACGCATCCGCTATCGATGGCAAGCAGATGGGGTTCCAGGTGCAGCCCGAGTGCCGCCCAATGGCCTGTGATGATTGTCGCGCTGGTATTGCGCCGATCGGGAATGCGAAACCAGGGAGTGAAACCGACGGGAGTTTCGTCTGGAGAGCCTGAAAAGCTCGACATCTCACCGGTTGGCGTACAGGTTCGGAGTCTGGTCAATACACGGGTGATGCTCACGAGACGTTCGAGTCCCTTGAGCGAGGAGCTCCATTGCGGAGCCGGCCCATGAAAGAGTGCTTGAAGAAAGGTTCGATACTCTGGTCCGCGCAGTACGGTCTCTACTTCGTACGCCAGAGCCGTTGCCTCTTCAATGGTCCATTGAGGCAGGATGCCGGCATGGACCATGAGGAACGATGCTTCACGATGATGAAGCGGCTGGCGCCTCAGCCAATCGATGAGATCGGCGCGATCGGAGGCGGAAAGTATGTCCTGGATTGTATCTTTGGGCCGAAGCGTTGTGACGCCTTCAGCTGTTGCCAGCAAGAACAGATCATGGTTTCCCAAGACGAGACGAACGGATGTGCCCAGATTCTTGATGAACCGGAGAGTACCCAAAGAGTCGGGGCCTCGGTTGACAAGGTCTCCAACCAGCCAAAGTCTGTCGGAGCTGGGAGTGAAAGCAATCCGGTCCAGAAGTTGTCGGAAGGAAGCAGAGCAGCCTTGGATGTCGCCGATTGCGTAGGTGGCCATCAGTGGGAAGTTATCAGGCTTCGGGGCCTCAATGACGGAGGAGGCTTAAGGGTATTTCGCTTCAATGATGCTACGGAGCCCGCCACGGGCGGCGAAGGTGCCGGTCACTTTGGCCCAGACAGGCCGGCAGGCTTGGACGACGTCGTGCAGGATACGGTTGACCGCGTTCTCATAAAAGATGCCGAGATTTCTGTATTCGTGGAGATACATCTTCAACGACTTCAGCTCTAGGCATTCTTTGTCCGGCATGTAGTGCAGGGTGATGATGCCGAAGTCCGGGAGGCCAGTTTTCGGGCAGATCGCGGTATATTCCGGGATCTCGATGGTGATTTCGTAGCCCTTGTATTGGTTCGGAAATGTTTCGATGCCTGGCAAGGGGTCGGCAATTCCACTTCGAGCATGGTCCTCGTTGTAGCCCAGTTTTGTGGTCTTCGGTTTTTTCCCCGCCGTTTCACGTTTCAAGTTTTGCCCCTCATGGCTTCAACACCCCTTACCCCTCACGCCTCACCCCTTACGTCTTCAACGCCCCTCACGTCTTCCTAGATTTGTTTCATCCACTCTACTTGGCCGATTTTTTCCAATTGAATGTACAGGGTCACCCAGGGGCAAGGCATTTCGGGATACACTTCGCACAAGCCTCCTTTTCGCACGCCTCCGCAGGGGCCGTGGCTCATGAACTTCGGGCACTCGGCTTTGAGCGAATTATC
>JANOOS010000018.1:0-8533 GCA_031421455.1 Nitrospira sp. | reverse complement strand
CTGGCCACCACCTACATCATGGAAAACAAGGATGAACTCTGGCTTGCCGCAGGTCCGGCGGTCCAGTACGTCGACCAGTCGACTCACGCGTCGGCCTTTCGTCTCGGAGGCGATGCCCACGCCGCCTATACCAATCACCTGACGAAGGTATGGTTGATGAAGTTGATGGCTGACTATACCCAGATAGCCAATATCTATACGCGCATCCAGGTCAACGCGCTGTTGGTGTATACCTTCAACTGAGGGACACACTGGAAAGAAAAGACCGGATCACCTGAACCCATATTGTTCATGAGCACTTCTGCTGCAATCGTAGATCTTCAGGCGAGAGGCACTGGGTTAGAGGCGTGTGGCTTCTATGCGATTTCGCGAGGAACCGTCAGGAATAATGCAGGCTCCTTTAGGAGACGGAGGCTCATAACCGTCGCTCATCATGCCGCCAATTGTCTAATAACGGGCTTGAGACGCTTGCGAACTTGTCGATGCAAGCAGTCCTCCACTGCATCGATGAGCACATTTAGCCTGGTGTGCTGGAAGCCCACCCGTTTCAGACAGGGATCGCTCAGCATGCCAACGAGAAGGCTCATCGCCGTGACAGCGAACCCAACAATGAAGGTGGCCCCCGTAACTTGCCAGAACGATGGATTCGGCGGAAAGATTGAGTAAAATGTCGATCCGAGACTAGATCCGAGTATAAATGTGGAAGACGCCTCTTCCTTGGCCCTATTTCTGGCGATCACCCCGCCAATCCCTGAAATGCCAAGCGATTGATCGCCAAAGAAGAGCCATCCCGCCGCCAACGTCAACACCGTCGCCGCAGTATCTAACACCACGATGCGTCCGGCCGAATGCTCGGCAACGAGACAGGGGATGTTGGATAATTCCCTCAGAGCTTCGTCAGAAAATGCGCCCGATGCGAGCAAGGGTCCCACCTGTTTGTGGCGCTTCATGCGTTCGAGCAGCCCGTTCGGGGAGGCCCACCGGTCACCCATCGTGCAAGGCCAATCCAGCAACTCTGTGGCAATTAGCTGTTCAACCTCCCGTTGATACCGCGTTTTGAAACCCGTCGGCACAAGCGTCATCAGGCTGGCGCCGGAGCGCCAACCCAGTTTCACCGGAATCTCGATGAACTTTTTCAAAAAGAGCGACGGGATCGCCCACAGGGCATTGATCGGATGGCACAGCAGGTCGCTCACGAGAGACTGTTTCTGCAGCGCGATGGTTTCCTGAAGAGAAAAGTGCCGTTCCACGAAACCATCCACCCGTCCGCGGCATTCAGCAATGTATTGTTCGATGCATTCTTCAATGGCCAGTATCGCTGTGGCTGTCTGCTGGTCATTCATAGGGGCATCCTCTCGATAGAACCGTACTATACCGCGTGATGGCTGTGGTTCAAGGGAATCTCCGTTCGTTGCGAAAGCTGGACGGTCGGGCAGCGACGGTGCGCGCTCCCGACATTTTCACGGGCGAATCGGAACACGTCGGCTGCCGTTATGGTTGGAGCTTGCATCCGCCAGAACTAGCCCGCATGATCCTATGAACAGTTCTGCTACAATCGCTGGATCTGCCAATCCCCAGGTCGGCACTAGCAGAATGCTGGAGCATGAGTAACCGGAACTCCGCCAAGCCGGAAGATCAAATCGCACAGGCTGTGCACTTATCGTGATAGACCTCCACCCTTCCACCATCATAAGAATTGAGTACTGGCCCGTCGATATCCCCATCACCGACCCCTTCGTCGTCGCAACTGGCGCACGAACGGTTGCAGAGAATGTCTTCCTACGCGCTACCCTGGCGAGCGGCGCACAGGGTTATGGAGAAGCGGCGCCGTTTCCGGAAGTCGGAGGAGAGACTCGCGAGAGCTGCCTGCGCTCACTCCACCAGCTCAGTAAAGTTATCCTTGGTCGTTCAGCCGCAGACTACAAAGAAGTTGGGCGTTTGTTATCCGAAGAGGCCCTCACTTATCCAGCAGCCCGTTGTGGACTTGAAACCGCCATCATCGACGCCCACTGCCGTGCATCGAATATCCCGATGTGGCAACTTTGGGGTGGCGCGGATGTGCGAGCGCGGGAAACAGACATCACGATTCCCATCGCCGACCTCGACAAGACCGTCGCCCTGGCGCGCGGATGGTACGTGCAGGGATTTCGCCTCTTCAAAATGAAGGTCGGCAAAGATGTGGAGAACGACATTCGTCGTCTGGAAGCTGTGCATCACGCACTCCCCGGCATCTCGTTCATCGGCGATGGCAACCAAGGTTTCTCGCGCCAGGACTGCCTGACGTTTGCGCAGGGGGTGAAAAGATTTGGCGGAATAATGGCGCTGCTTGAACAGCCTGTGGTGCGGGACGACCTCGACAGCATGGCGGCAATCCGCCGAGAGACGGGCATTCCCGTTGCAGCGGATGAATCCGTCCGTTCGCTCGCTGACGCACAAGAGGTCGTCGCCCAAAACGCGGCTGACTATATCAATATCAAGATCATGAAGACCGGCGTCGCCGAAGCGGTGGAGATAGCCTCTTTTACCAAAGCGTCCGGCCTCAAGTTGATGATCGGCGGAATGCTCGAAACACGTATAGCAATGGGCTGCTCCTTCAGCCTGGTTCTGGGACTTGGCAGCTTCGATGTGCTCGACCTCGACACCCCGCTCTTGCTCGTCAACGATCCTGTCACGGGTGGCTACCGATACGAAGACTCTCGCCTGCAACCCTGGGCAGGGCCAGGCCTCGACATGACTGCAGCGCCTTCCCCAGACGTCACTACGATCGAATAATTCAACAGGCCGCCTCGTCACACTTCTTGCACTTCAAGGTCTCTCCGAGATGCTGTTTCCGGCCTTCCTCCGTCAGAACCCAGGGCCGACTCGTCATCGGTGGCTGGTGACGCACGTGCTGACCATGACCACATTGTAGGTCGGCCACCCAATCACTATATTCGTCCAGATGAAATCCAACAATGGGTTGATGCACGCACAGACCTCCCTTCCTTTGCTTGTTATCGGCTTCTTAGGGGTATGCTAAACTCGCTGTTCACGCGACCGCATGCTAACACGAACGAAAGGGCAAGAGAGATGAGCCAGTCTGATTCGAGGATCGGCTTCGTGGGAGTCGGACGGATGGGGGCCAACATGGCCCGACGCTTGAAGGATCGAGGGGAAACGATTGTCGCCGTCTACGATCGAGATCTCGCCACGGCCACCGATCTTGCATCAGAACTCGGCTGCGCAGCGGCTGCATCCCCTGCCTGTGTGGCAGAACTCGCCAACATCGTTTTCACGGTCGTGACCGATGACGCGGCGATGCGCCAGATCTTTTCCGCGACCGGCAGCGAAAGTCTTCTCCGCCACGCCAAGGACCGGCTCTTCGTGAACTGTGCTACCCTCTCACCGGCTGTGCACGTCGATGTTGAAACGTTGGTGACGCAACATGGAGGCCGAAGCCTCGAAGCCTGCATGGCCAGCAGCATCACACAGGCGCGCCAAGGCACGCTCTATCTCATGTGCGGTGGGCGCCCGGATGTGTTCGAGTCGGCGAAGCCGCTCTTGGAAAAACTGAGCGCGCGCCTCCGCAATATTGGATCGGCTGGCGAGGCAGCAAAGGTCAAAGCCCTCGTCAATATGGTGATGAACTGCAATACAGCCGCATTGGCCGAAGGGCTGGGGCTGGGAGCGGCACTTGGCCTGGATCTGACGATGTTGCGGGAAATCTTCGCCCAGACAGGAGCAGCGTCGCGCGTGTTGGAGACGGACGGCGAGGACATGCAAAACCGTGCCCATGACTGTTACTTCTCAGCTGCCCATGCAGCCAAAGACTCGGGCATCGCCCTCGCGTTAGCAAGGGCCGCAGGGCTCACCCTCCCGTTAGCTCAAGCAACCTATGATCAATACCAGCGGCTGGTCACACTCGGCAAAGGCGAGTTAGATAAGTCCGCCGTCTCTGAACTGACCTTCAAAGACCGAAACCCTCACTAGGCCGCGCGAGGCAAGCGGAGCGGGTTTGTCTGGTCTATCTGGTTAGTCTTCGTTCAACTAAACAAACCAGACAGACCGAATAGACCAAACGAACAAGAGTGAACTGGCTCACCGTTTCTCGAAGGGGAGTTCTGCCCGTTGATTGGCGGGAAAGTAGGCCCAGACCTTCTGCTCATTCTCGTCGAAACTGCCAAGGAAGGTCACGAAACGATCGAGGGTGCGAAACTCGGCCAGTGTGACCGTGCAGTGCGGCACGTCGATGACCCGGGCATCGAACTGGCCCACCACATAGAGCACGCCAGCCCCAGCTTGATAAAGATTCCGCCGGCTCGCATATCCCGTATTGGGGAATAGATCGACATTGAGGGAACAGCCTCCAGGCCCTGCCAGCGTGAGCAAAAGATCGTGCCGCGAGAGGAAGGGACTGGTGGCGGTTCGGGTAATTGTCAGACGCACCTGATCTGCCGAAAACTCGACAGCGGCCGGCACCGGCCCTTCGTTGTTACAGGCAACCAGGAATAGGAATAAGCCGGCTAAGCATCTTGCCTGATATGCCCCAATCACTTGGTTGCTGGAACTTTCGGCGCAGCGCCAATCGCAGCCAGCCCTACTAGCGCACAGGCATCGTCGAGGTGTGTACCGGGTGCACCACTCACACCGATCCCGCCGACAATCTCACCGCCGATCTCGATCGGGAATCCGCCTCCGAGCATCAACACGTGATCGTTCATCTTGCCAAGAGCTTGCAAGGTCGGCATCTTGTTGATCAGCTCAGCCAGCTCGGTCGTTGAACGGCGGAGACTCGCTGCGGTATAGGCCTTCTTCCTGCTGCTATCGACCGTATGGGATCCAGCCCCATCGGCTCGAACCATGGCGCGAAGTACGCCGGCTCGATCCACGATCGACACGCTCACCCGATAGCCATCTTTGCTACAAGCATCCAACGATGCCTGGATTGCCTTGCTTGCCAGCGAAAGCGGCAACACCGACTCTTTCGGCAGATCGTCAGAAGCTAGAACTGGGTAAGACATCAGCATCACAAACGCCGTTGCGATCATGAGCCGATAGGTCATAGGCACAAAACGCCTACGATGCAGGTCAAAGCGTGCCATCAGTGCGTCTCCTGGTTAGAGAGGAAAGAGATGTAGCTCGAGGAGCCTACGAAGGTGCGAGAGGACTGTCAAGGGGGCGGCTTGGGATCGAGGGTTCAGTAGATGAAGAACGCGGTTGTCAACTCCAGACGACGCGTTCTTGATTGAGGAGGTAGTCGATGACTTCAATGCTGTTCCGCATCTGGATCTGGGCCTTTTCGGACATGGGGAGGACCGCACCGACCAGCTTGCCTGATTCCACGTCGTCGAGCGACGGAATCCCGTCAGGGCCACGCCTTTCTAGCTCTTGTCGGTAACTTGCCACTATCGCCTCCTGTTTCTCTGACAGTTAGATCAGCAATCCTTACGCCAGAAACCCATCATCTATCTGCTTACGGCGTACAGGTAGCATAGCACATGGAAATCCATCCCCCGGTGAATGGTCTATCGTGTTGATTAAAAACTATTCTTTAGTCGATCGACGTGCGGCGGTTGAGGCAGGAGCAAGCGCACCGAGGTAGGGGAACCGACCGATTTTGAGAAGTGGCGTACCAGGACCTAGGCGAAAATCGTCATGCACTGGGTCAACAAAGTGTGGGTCCCCGGTAATATCTGACTGGGCCTTCAGTTCCGGGGCCGGTTGGTTCGGATTACCTTCTCGAAAATAATC
The DNA here is from genome assembly GCA_031421455.1 of Nitrospira sp. Lineage (GTDB taxonomy): Bacteria > Nitrospirota > Nitrospiria > Nitrospirales > Nitrospiraceae > Palsa-1315. The sequence goes on along the minus strand of JANOOS010000018.1, from coordinate 2,803 downwards.
CCCATCTCTGTTGTAGAACGCATTGAAAGAGGTGGTGATCTGACTGGATGGGGCGATCAGAAAACCCACTCGATTCAGCCCAACTACGTTGCCGCTGACGTCACTCTGAGATTGCCCGATAAACGCTGCGCCACCACCATTCTTAACTAAGGTATTGCTCACGATCGCAGCATGGGCATGGCCGCTGACCACCACCGCTTCAAAAAGGCTCCGCGTAATCACGTTCCGTTCCAACCGCACGTTTGATTTACCGGCAATCGAGACCCCATGATCGTTATCATGGATAACATTCCCGATGAGAACGGCTTCTGAGTCGGCAAACTGAGCGCCGGTAGTCTCGCTCCCCCCGATGACACAATCCTCTATCAGCACTCCCTGGACTTGCTGGCTAAACAACATGCCATTGATCTTGATCCGGCGGAGAACAATCCCTTGCCCGTTGAAGAGACCGACAGCATGACCCCCTCGGTCATTGATGGTCATATCGCTGATTTCAATGTCTGTCGCCCCATAGGGCCACCTGCCCACATGGAGAGCCCCCACCACGATATCGCGCCCCAGAATCGTCACCTGATCCACTCCCGCCCCAACGAACTTGATCTTCTCTTTACTGTGAATGGTCACGTCCTGAGGATATTGGCCTGCCTTGACGAAGACGGTGTCGCCTTTCTTCGCGGCATCGACCGCTTCCTGAAGAGAGACGAAATCTCCTGTTCCATCTAGCGCAACTACAAGGGTCCGAGGACCGGGCGGCGCCCCCTCACCAGCCCACGCCAGGGTGAAGCCCCAGAACACAAACGCCGTCATAAAACCTGCGATCGTCACCCGTTTCATACGCGAACTCATACAAGCCTCCCCAGTCCGAAGTCAATCTAGCCCGCATTATGCACGAAGACTTCTACTGCAACCGCCGATACGCCGCTACGACAAGCCTAACGGCGGGCGGGCTCGCCGCTCAGTCGGTCAACATACTGTGTCAAGTATGCTTCCCTCCATCGCAGCTCCACGCGCCCGTCTCGCGTGGCGGCTCAGCGGTTTCGTCACAAACTCTCGTGAATAATGCGGGCCAGCTCGGTTGTGAGGTGGGTACTCGCGTGCTATGCTCCGCCGCCATGATGTTGGTTGGCCTCACAGGCGGCGTCGCCACCGGCAAGAGCACTGTCGCCAAGATGTTCAAGCGATGCGGCGCGGTCGTCATCGATGCCGACGAACTGGCCCGCGATGTCGTGAAGCCGGGCAAACCGGCTTGGCGGGAGATCGTTGCACTCTTCGGGAAGACAGTCCTCAGCCAAGACCGTTCGCTCAACCGACAGGCCATCGGAAGCATTGTCTTCCGCAATCAGAAAAAACGACGGCAACTCGAACGCATCATCCATCCCCGCGTCGCCCGCGAGCAAATCCGTTTGACTAAAGGCATCGCTCGCAAACATCCCAAGGCCATCGTGATCTACGAAGTCCCACTCCTCTTCGAAGCAGGCGTAGACAAACGCGCGGATAAAATCATCGTCGTCACGGCTGATCGCAAGACCCAAATCACGCGCCTCAAGAAAAGAAACGGCCTCACCCGCGCTGAAGCCATCCGCCGCATCCGCAGCCAAATGCCCTTGGTAAAGAAGATTCAGCGAGCGGACCATGTGTTAAGTGGGACTCTCCCTCGTCCCTCACTCCGTCGGCACGTTGGCCAGCTACTGAAGCAACTTCGACTCCTCGCATAAGACCCAACCCTCTGCCGTGCATTCCCTCAACCCCTTGTGTTAAATTTTCGTCCATGCGCAACGTCGTCATCATCGGTTCCGGACCAGCAGGCTTGACCGCCGCGGTCTATGCAGCGCGGGCGAATCTTTCGCCCCTGCTCATTGAAGGCTGGCAATCAGGCGGGCAACTGACCACAACAACGGAAGTCGAGAACTATCCCGGCTTTGCCAAGGGCATCATGGGCCCGGAGCTGATGAAGGAGATGCGATCTCAGGCAGAACGGTTCGGTACAGAGTTTTTGACCGGTGACGTCACAACCGTAGACCTTAAACAGAGACCCCTCACGATCACCGTTGACGCTGAACAGACCATCCACGCGAAGACCGTCATCATCGCCACCGGCGCATCGGCCATTCAAATTGGGCTGAAGAACGAAGTGCGCCTCACGGGGCACGGAGTCTCGACCTGTGCGACCTGCGATGGATTTTTCTTTAAGGGCAAGGAACTGATTGTCGTCGGCGGCGGCGACAGTGCGATGGAGGAAGCGACCTTCCTGACCAAGTTCGCCAGCAAAGTCTCGATCGTCCACCGGCGCGACAAGCTGCGGGCTTCCAAAATCATGCAAGACCGCGCAGTGAAGAACGAAAAGATCACATTCATATGGAATTCTGCCGTCGAAGATATTCTGGGGAACGATGTAGTCGCCGGCGCACGCCTCAAGAATCTCGTCACAGGCAAGACGACGGAACTGCCTTGTGCCGGTGTTTTCGTCGCCATCGGACACCGACCCAACACCAATCTGTTCGCCGGCCAGCTTGAGATGGATGCAAAAGGCTACCTCATCACCAATCATGGCACCACCACCAGCATTCCCGGCGTCTTCGCCGCCGGTGACGTCCAAGACTCGACATACCGCCAAGCCGTCACAGCAGCAGGCTCAGGATGTATGGCCGCCATCGACGCCGAGCGATTCCTCGAAGCGGGTAAGGGGTAAGGGGTCAAGGGTTAGGGGTAGTGGGATGGAGAAGCCTCACAAGAAACTGGATGCCTGGCGAGAAGCTGTGGAACTGACTCTTTCGATCTATCATGCAACAGATAACTTTCCCAG
>JANOOS010000017.1:0-1751 GCA_031421455.1 Nitrospira sp. | reverse complement strand
CACGACCGGAAGCTGTTCGATCTCCTTCACGGTCGCGAGCGGCCCTGCGCCATAGGGATTTGGAGGGCTACGATGGCCCGTGGCCGCAATGAACGCCAGATACCGTGCATTCGTGACTTCAACTTGATCGATCGCAAACTCGTCGAGGTACACAGATCGCTGCGGCCGCTCATCGGCCCGGCCTTTTCCTTCCGGATTTCCCATCAAGAATTCTCCGGCCGGAATCGTCACCGTGGGGACCGGGTCAACCTCTTTGGGAACCGGAGGCGCTGCTACGACAGGCGCGATGGCGAGGGCACAGGCTAAAGCCATCATCGCAACGATAGTGCTCCAACGAGTCCCTCTTCTCCTCAGACCTTGCGTCATTTTTTCTGCTCCTTGCTCCCCTCGATGGCCATAATGGTATGGACTTTCACTTGGCTTACGAGACGCTGGATCTGACGCTCGTCTCCCCGTTCGGCTGCCTCTTGCGCCTGGGTGATGAGAGTTCTGGCTTCATGCAGGTGCTGCTCGATGTCCGCCTGCAGGGCAGGGGAAGCGACCGTTCCGCCTAACGCCGCGCGATGATAGACCTCCCACGCCTGGTCCACATCATGCTCGGCCTCATGCACCGACTTCGCATCCTCCGGGCGGGGATGGCGGTCTGGATCGATAGGATCGGCCTGAAGGGGAGAAGCTCCGAGTAGCGCGATGAGGACAATCCCTGGAAGAAGAATCTTGTTGTGTACCATGGTTATGCCTCCGTCACGATCAAACCATTACAACAACCGTTTCAACATTCCCTCACGGCCGCTTCATCGATTGTTCAATGAGAGAGCGAAGTTCCAATAACTCGATGTTCTTGGGATCGATGGCCAACCCCCGACTCACCGCCTGTTGGGCCTCCACAAACCGCTCTCGCCCCATTTCGACGTAGGCCACGATAGAGGCATCTTTGATTCGCTCATCGATTTCGGATGGGGCGGTCTTGGCGCAGCGGAAACCCAGACCCACCCCGTAACTGTTGTTCAGCGGACCATTCCAAAATCTATGCGTCGTCCTGAGCGTCTTTTCTGGTGCAACCCACGATCCGCCACGAATGACCCGCTTTGCACCGAGCGCCTGGCGGTCGACATAGGTGCCGGTTCCACCTACCCATGCGGGTGTGGTCGGACCGGTCGGATTGACCATCGTTCCAAGCTGCCCATAGTATCGCGGGTCGTACCAATCCGAGACCCACTCAAAGGCGTTGCCAGCCATGTTATACAGGCCATAGTAGCTCGCGCCCTCTGGATAGGAATCCACCGGCATAGTGGCGTCGTGATTTTGGCCATAATTGACTTTCGTCGGATCAAAGTCGTTGCCCAGGGGTAGAGGGTGGCTTTCGGGCCACGAGCCGCCTTCTCCCATTCCGCTTCCGTTGGAAGGCGTTTGCCGCGATATTCACAGAAGGCTTTGGCGTCCTCCCAACTCACTCCGACCACGGGCTGTTGCGGCTTATTCAAGCGGGGATCGTCCCAGTAGGCCGGGGCCGGATGACCTTTCGCCGTGACGAACTCGCCGTAGTCCTTGTTCGAGACTTCATACGTATCGATGAGGTATGAATCCAAGAACACCTTATGCGCCGGACCTTCGTCACGGAACGCCTCAAGAGACCACGGAGCTTTCATAAGCTGTTCATGCCTCGTAAGTGTCTTGTCTGATTCCACAGGCGCATCCTTATCGAGCCCCATCATCGATCCCCCCTGCCCGATGTACCGCATGTCTTTCGG
>JANOOS010000016.1:0-13002 GCA_031421455.1 Nitrospira sp. | reverse complement strand
GGTGACGGTCTGTTCGAGTTGCGACTGAAAGGCGCTGAGGGGATTGCCCGCGTATTCTTCTGTACTCTGGTCGCCAAGCGAATCGTCATGTTGCATAGCTTTATCAAGAAGTCGAACAAGACGCCTCTTCGCGAGCGTGAGATCGCTGAGGCACGACTGAAGGAGGTCAAAGATGCATACGCATGATCAACTCGTCAAGAAGCTCATGCGCCGCCCTGGCGTGCGTGTGGAGGTGGAACGTATTGAGCGCGAAGAGTCTGTGCTGCTCGATGCCTTGCTCAAGGCACGGCAAGAAGCGGGGCTTACTCAAGGACAGGTGGCGGCTCGAATGGGGACGCACGCGCCGGCTATCGCTCGTCTGGAGCGGGCGCTTGCCAGTGGGAAGCACTCCCCATCGATTGCAACGTTGCGCAAGTACGTCAAGGCTTGTGGCAAGCGCCTGGTGCTTCGAGTCGCATGAGACACCTGATCCGTTCGATCGAGCAGACGATTTGAGGTAAAAAAAGGGGGCGTGTCGTTAGGCACGCCCCCTGAACTCAGCCCCGTTCGAAGACTGAATCGATTACTTCAATGCGTCGATGCCGGCGCCGAAGTTAATGTGAAATGCCGCCCCGTTCATCACCAGAGCCGGAACCGACTTAACTCCGGCTGCTTCCGCTTCTTTCACCCGCGCTTTGTTCGTACCGAGATGGACATGTTCCACGTCATATTTCGTCGGATCCAGAGCGTTGGCGACGCTGTTCTCGGCTGCGACGCACACGGGGCATCCTGCGTGGTAGAAAGTTGCTTTGGTTTTCATTGTGATCTCCCTTCAAAGGTAATGGTTTTGTTGATGTTACTGTAACTGCTTTAGCGTAGAAACACCTCTACGCTCAGGCAGCAGCCACTTTTCAGTTCTCCTGCCACCTTGTCGGATAGCCTACTGACAATCTGACAATGAAATCAATAAAAAAATTAGCGTCCCAGAAGCGCGTGAAGCATCATTCGTCTCTCAGGTCCATCAGGTCCATCTGGTCCGAGCCCACGACGAGACAGACCGAATAGACCAGACAGACCAGATAGACCTGTCTAGCGGATCACCTGAATCGCTTTCCATCGTTCCGATCGGTAGCGCCAGAGTAGCAGCCCCATTCGGACCGTCCAATCTGCAATCATGGCGCTCCAGACGAAAAGTACATCGAGCGCGAGCCAGGGGCCTGCAATGACTGCGATGGGCAGGCGGATTCCCCACATGCCTATTGTTGTCGCCACCATGATGAATCTGGTGTCGCCGGCTCCACGTAACGATCCGGCCAGAACCATGGTGAGGGCGAGCGGGACTTGGAGGATGGCGACGATGCGGAGGAACACCGTCCCGAGTTCGACGACGGCTTCGTCGTTGGTAAAGGTACGGAGCAGCGCATAGGGAAAGAAGAAGAACAGCAGGCCCATCGAGGCCATCGCGATGCCGGCCAGGCGGTTCGCCTCCCAGTTTTCCAATTTGGCCCTGACATATTTTCCCGCGCCGATACTCTGCCCCACCATCGTGGCTGCTGCGATCGCGAAGCCATACCCCGGTAGGAATGAGAGGGATTCGATCGACAAGCCAACTTGATGGGCGGCGTAGGTCACCGTGCCGTACAGCAGGACAATTTTGGTGTAGAGAATAATTCCCGCCTGCTGAAATATCCGTTCACCGGAAACCGACGCGCCAATTTGCCAAGTGGAACGCAAGAGATCACGTCGTAGGTGGAGTGATTTTCTGAAAAGCTTTCGGCAGGTCCAGAGGAGATAGGCCACGCCCGTTCCTTCGGCGATACCCGCAGCAACGGCTGCTCCGGTGATACCCAAGGCAGGGAATCCCCAGAGCCCGTAGACCAGTGGATAGGCGATCGTAAGATACAGGAGATTCACCGCGATCAAGGCGTACATGGGAGTTTTGGTGTCTCCGGTGCCTTGGATGATGGAAGAAATGACCTGCAAGAAGATCGTGCAGGGAATGACTAGGAAGATGAAGTTCGAGTAGGGAATGGCCAGCGCGATGACATCGTGTTCTGCACCCAACAGTTCCATGATGACACGATTCAGGGACAAACCGAGTACCACGAGCAAGCAGGACACGATGGCGGTCAATCCGAGGAGATGGGTGGCTGCTTCCCCGACGTCCTTGGTGCGGCGCGCGCCCCACAGTTGGGCGATAAGGACGTTGGCCCCCACCGATAATCCTGAGACGAGCGTGGTGGCCATGAAGGCCAGCAACTGGCCAAGCCCGACAGCCGCGATGGAAGTGGCGCCGAGACCCCCGACAAGGAAGACCGCGGCGATGCCTTCGGTGCGTTGAAGCAGGGTGCTGACCGTGACCGGTAAGGCCAGGGTCAGGACGGACTTTCTGATCTGTGAAACGCCGGATGTCATGGCGGGCCATCCTAACAGAAGACTGTTGTTTGGTCTGTTTCGTTTATTTGGTTTGTTTGGTTGAACGAAACTAACCAGATAAACCAAATCAACCAAATAAACAAAACAAACCAGATGAACCAGTTTCGCGCGGCTATTCTGGTGGACAAACATGTATCAGCCCGATTAGTGTCTTCCCACCATGACTGAACTCAATGATCTCTCACCAGTCCCTCTTCCGAAGGCCCCGCGTCTGTCAAAGTCGAAATTCCTGTCCGGCCTGCAATGCCACAAACGTCTGTACCTTGAAGTTCATCAGCCCTCTCTCGCGACCAAGCCGGATGCGGCGACTCAGGCGATGTTCGATATGGGAACAGAAGTCGGGGAGTTGGCCCGGAGTCGGTTCCCAGGCGGGGTATTGGTGACAGCGGGGTATCGCCAGACCGAGGCCGCTCTTGCGCAGACGGCTGAACTGGTTCAGGACCTCACCGTGCTGGCTATCTTCGAAGCGGCGTTTTTGCACGGTGGGGTGCTGATCCGCGCGGACGTGTTGGAGCGTGTCCTAACCGCGGAAGGTCAGCCCTGTGGCTGGCGCCTGATCGAGGTCAAGTCTTCAACAAAGGTCAAAGACGTGCATCTCGAAGATCTCGCCGTGCAAAGCGAAGTGATACTGGGCGCGGGGCTGACGCTTGTCTCTGTCGGTCTCATGCATATCAATACTGGATATTTGTATCGAGAGGGAGAGATCGATCTGACAGAGTTATTTACGATTCAGGATCTGTCCGAGGCGGTGGCTCAACGACGGGCTGCAGTGCCCGAGCGGTTGGCCACAATGAGTCGCATGTTGCTCCAGACGCAAGCCCCTGACATCGAGCCGGATCGGCATTGTCATACACCCTACGATTGCCCCTTCTGGGAACATTGCACCAAAGACAAACCGGCGCGGTGGATTCATTACTTGCCGGGATCGAAGCAGGTGGTCAGTCAGTTGGCTCAACAGGGGGTGACGACGATCGATGAGATTCCGGACGGCACGAAGCTGTCGTCGGTTCAGCGCCATGTGAAGGAGAATGTCGAGTGGGTGTCTGCGAAGCTCGGTTCTGTGTTGAAGGCCGTGCAGTTTCCGGTGCATCACCTCGATTTCGAAACGGTCATGCTGGCGGTGCCTCGGTTCTCTGAGACGCGTCCTTATCAAGCGCTACCGGTGCAATGGTCGAACCACATCGAACAGCCAAACGGCGAGCTGCGCCACGAGGAATTTTTGCATAATGATGTGAGCGATCCCCGCAAGGTTCTTGCCGAAGCCTTGCTGGAATCTCTGGGGGATAAGGGGAGTATTTGCGTCTATTCGCCGTACGAACGGTCTATTTTGGAGCAGCTGGCGGTTGCCGTTCCGTCACTGAGGCAAGCGCTGTTGCGTATTGTTGGCCGGCTCTGGGATCTCTTCCCGATCGTGCGAGACCACTACTATCATCCAGCATTCGGCGGATCCTATTCGATCAAGTCTGTGCTGCCTGCCATGGTCCCTTCACTGGCCTATGATGATTTGGCGATCAAAGAGGGAGGGCATGCGGCCAGTCAGTATTACCGGATGGTCTTTGTCGAAACGGATTGGGTCGAACGGGCGAATATCCAGGAAGCGTTGCTAGCCTACTGTAAGCGCGACACTCTGGCGATGGTTGAGCTCAGACGAGCGTTGAAGGAAAAAGCGCAGATGAGAAGCTGAATCGGTTGGAGCCCAGGCGCGGGGTGAGGGGTGCGAGGCTAGGGGTTATATCGTGAGGCGTGAAACGTGAGGCGTTAGGCGAATCCCGCTCGACCCCCCTCACGCCTTACCCTTTACGCCTTACGTCCCCATTGCCACTTGCCTCTCGCCCAGGCAGCGCAAGCGACTTTTATTTGGCGGAGAGGGTGGGGATCGAACCCACGGTCCCGTTGCCAGGACAGCAGTTTTCGAGACTGCCCGATTCGGCCACTCTCGCACCTCTCCGCATGTAGAGCGCGTGAGCTTACCCTGGGGACGGTGATTTTTCAATCGGTTTTCTTTCCCTCAAAGGGCCTAGCTCGGTCTGTCTGGTCTATCTGGTCTCTCTGGTTGGTCTTGTCTATCTGGTTTGTCTGGTTCAACCAAATACACGAGACAGACCGAATAGACCAGACAGACCAAATTCAGCATCCTGCTATTGGAGGCTATCGATGAATCCTGGTGTCGGTGAGCCGATCATGGTTTTTCCATCCATTGAAGTGGTCGCAACGGCTGGCTGGTCGGCACCGATCAGGGTGGAGGAGCGGACCATTCATGTCTGGGGCTTCTCGCTCGATGGAAGCCTGTCCTTCGTGGAGCAATGCCGTTCCTGGTTGAGCGAAGATGAACGTGGGAGGGCGGGCCGATTTATCAGCCAACAGGATCAACTCCGATTCGTGCTGGCGCATGGAGGGCTTAGAGTAGTGCTCGGCCGATATCTTGGGCTAGGCCCCGATGCGGTAGAACTGGATCGCAGTGCAGTGGGCAAGCCATTTGTGAGGAAGGAGCAACGAGGTCAATCCGCAATCACGTTCAATATGTCCCATGCGCATGGCCGTGCGCTCATAGCAGTCTCAACGGGGCGAGAGGTTGGAGTTGATCTCGAACGAATTCGTTCGGATATAAAGGTTGCGAAACTTTCCAAACGGTACTTTGCTCCTTCCGAACAGGCCTCGATCATGGAGTTGGCTCAGGAGCAGCGTGCAGCCAGATTCTTCCGTTACTGGGTTGCGAAAGAGGCGGTGCTCAAGGCGCAAGGAATTGGACTTCGAGCCTTGAGTCAGTGCGAGATCATCTTGGGGGCGGACGGAGCCGGCGCAGAGATTCTGGTTCCGGCAGGTTCTCCGCTCCAAAATAATTGGAGGGTTCGACTTCTCTCATGCGACGAGGGATGGGAAGCAGCGGTGGCTGCTCAAGGGGCAAACTGGGCCGTGCAATGCGGTCTATCTGGTTGATTTGGTTTGTCTTGTTTATTTGGTTGAACCAGACTAACCGGATAAACCAGATGAACCAAATCAACAAAACAAACCAAACAGACCAGCCTAGTGTGGTGATGCCTCTCGGAGCTCTTTGAAGAATTTCTGAAGGAGGGCCTGACTTTCCTGCTCGAGGACTCCGCCGGTTACCAGGACTCGGTGGTTCAACTTCGGCTCTGACGGCAGGTTGAAGAGCGACCCGCAGGCCCCGCCTTTCGGATCCCATGCCCCAAAGACGACTCGCGACACCCTTGCTAAAATAATGGCCCCGATACACATCGAGCAGGGCTCTACGGTCACGTAGAGGGTCGTGCCGGTCAATCGCCAAGTTCCCAATTCGGTCGCCGCGGCGCGGATCGCTATCACCTCCGCATGAGCCGTGGGATCCTGCCAAAGTTCGCGATAGTTGTGTGTTTGCGCCAGCACCTGTCCGTCGCAAACGATCAAGGCGGCGATCGGTACTTCGCCGACGGCAGGAGCCCGGGCTGCTTCCTCCAGGGCCATCCGCATAAATGTGTCGTCCTGTGCGCGCTCGTTTCCGGGCAATGTTATTTCCTCATCTTTGGCCATGCATCCTAGCATGGGGGATTGGCAAGAAAAAACGCGTGCTATCGGTGGAAGAAGAGTTTCTGGTCGCGCTCACTGACTGAGTCCTATCGAATTGGTACCGCTTCAATATGTAGAGTGATTATCTGAAGACATCGAATAATACGCGGAGGCCTACCTGCATCGTATAGTTCCAGCCGGGAGCAAACTCCGCACCCGTCGGAGCTTGCGTTTCCAGTGAGCCTGACCGTATGCCACGTAAGACAAAGTCAATCTGGACCATGGGGTTCTTATACCAGCGAAAGCCGGTTTGATAGGCAGGAAATTCTTGTTCAAAAGAAAACGGATCACCGTTGAAAACTTCTCCCAAGAAGCGAACCTCGCGTGTAACCGGTGTGATTACCTCGAAACCCGCAGCCCAATACAGTTTGCTCTGATATGTCGCCGGACCTGCATCGTACCGTGATTTCGCGCCGAGATTGAAATGAATGGCCAGGTTGTTATCATAGGGGTCAGTGTCGGCATCCGGCGTAAACAGAAACCAGCTGACATGAGCCATGGCGTAACCATCCCAATGCTGGCGATTGCCGCTGAGGGGAAACAACGTGGCCGCGGCAACGGAGAGAGAGCGAATCGCGCCGAGGGAACTGTGCAAGACGTATTTCGGCTGAATCAGCATGTCGAGCGGACGGGCTTGATGGTCCTGATAGGTGAAACCGAATCCGCCTGCCGTCAGTTCGAAGCGATCGGTGATGCCTAGGCTTTCCAATGTGCGCGCCTCATACGCGGGGCTCTCTCCCTTCACCACCGTCGTGCCGCCGTATGTTTCCGTCCCGAGTTGTCCCTTATAGACAATCCTGGCATCATCCGTGACGAAAGGACGAACGGCGAGCGCGTCTTCCGAACAGAGGAAGATAGCGAAAGTGGCGAGAAAGATCAGTGCGCAGCGTACAAGGATAGTCCTACTTGAACGCGTCTGCATCACGGGTCTCCCGAGCCTGCTCACTCTGCAGGGAGGCCGCTATGACGCTCCCATAGTTCAACGAAACACTTCTCTGCTTTTTGGTTTGTTTAGTTTGTTTTATTTTTTGGTTAAACCAAATCAACCAAATAAACAAAACAGACCAGATGAACCAGACAAACCGGGCTATGAGCGGCTCAAGAGGTACATCGGTTCGGTTGGTTGTGAGCGGCCACCTGATGGCTCGAGGCTGACGCCGAAAGTTTTGGCAAGCGTGAAGTTCAATACCTTTTTGGCTAGGAGGTGAGTGGTTTCTCCCGTATCCACGCGGAAGGTTCCGATACTCACGGGTTTGTCCTGAATGGCCCATAGCTGATAGGTCGTGCCAGGGGGGCATTCCGGTAGATTCACGGAGTAGAGCCAGACTTTTTGGGTTCGAGAATCGTACAGCAGGAATCCCGTGGCCAGTTTTGCTATGTCCGATCCGGTGAGGGAGATCGCCTTGACGTTGGGCATGTGCAGGAGTGCGGCAAATTCGTCTTGCGGAGTCGGGGTGGTACGCGCACTCCCTCGCTGGCTTAATTGTTCACGCGTGACTTCCAATTCTATCTGCTGCTGGGCCAACTGTTCCTTGGTTTCAGCAGCTTCGTTCGTTCGTTGCTGCAGTTCGTTACGTAATTCGGCAAGGACTTTGGTTTGGTCGCCGACCTCACGATCTACACCGGCAAGCTTCGTCGACTTTTCCAGAACTACTGCTTCGAGTTGCTGAATCTTCGCTGTGTCGCTGGACCGTTGTGTCCAGACGTCCCACACGAAATATCCACCGACTGCCACGATCAAGAGCAGCCCTAAGCCAAGGGCCCAGGGTAGTGCCGCAGATTGGACAGGGGCCTCAGGAGGAAAGAGGTGGTCCATCCAATCACCCGGATCCAGGCTTGACCGGGTCTGATCGCTCGGTATCGATTGAACTGGAATCGGTTCAGGGCTTCGTTCGGCCATGATCTTGGCTTTGAGGGAGCGTGGGGGCTTGCTCGGACTCAGAGCGAGCGGGAGGAGCGCGGCGATCGACTGATAGTCCTTCAGGGTGCTGTGACAGGAAGCGCAGCCGGAGAGTAAGTGGGCTTCCAGCGCCTGTCGCTCGACCCGGTCCAGTGCACCGGCAGCATACAAGGGAACCGACTCTTCGAGTTCTTCATGCTTCATTGGGGCGCACCCTCGTTCTGCCACTGTCGGAGCGCAGCGTGGAGTTTAGACATTCCCAGTTTGATCCTGGTCTTGACGGTCCAGAGCGGCTGGTTCAATCGAGCGGCAATCTCGCCATAAGAGAGGCCTCCGTAGTAAGCGAGTTCAATCGCTTGCTGCTGGGCCTGGGGTAGTCCAGCCAGAGCTACTCCGACCGCACTACGCAGATCTTGATCGGCCTGCGTCCCAAGTGGGATTGGATCCGGCTCCGTTACCTGCACAGCAGTTGTGGTTTCCGGCGGGTTTATGGCGCGAGAGTCTTGCGTACCTTTGGTTCGTAGCCGGTCGATGGCTCGACTTTTCGTGAGGGTGACCAACCATGCGTCCGGGGTTCCACGTCCGACATCGTAGCGGGAGACCTTCCTCCAGATTTCCAAGTAGACATCCTGCAAGAGATCCGCCGCTTCCTCGTGGTTCCCCAAGATCCTGACTGCCAACGAAAACAACAGCACACTCGAATGGTCATAGAGCTGGCTGAAGGCTTGCTGATCACCTTTGACCACGCGTGACAGCAAGGCGGCATCGATTGTCGAGGAGGCATGTTGTAAGGCTTTGTCCATAACGCGAGCGGGTTGTGACGGAAAGTTGGTATTACCTCATGTCCGCCACGACTATAGCATCCTACGGATAGAACGGGCAAAAAGATGTGTATTTCAGGTTTCGCGTTTCTAGTTTCATGTTTCTGGTTTCAAGTTGTTCGTTTCGGATTGCTGAAATTCAGGGGTCCAACCTGAAACTTGGAACCTGAAACTAGAAACTCCACTCTCGAACGAGTAATTCGGCCGCCTCTGCTGCCCCGGTTGCAGGCGGTGGCAACAAAGCTGCCTGTGCGGTTAAGGCTTGCCGTAAGGCCGGCTCCCAGCATCCTTGGGTGAAGTCGTCGATCGACAATTCGACGCTGCGTCCGTAGCGCTGCAGATAGTCGACCAGCGGCGGTTCATCGGCAAAATTAAACCGGCGGACGTACACAATTGGCTGTTGAAGCGCAACTGCCTCAACGACGGTGCCGTACCCAGGCTTGGTCATGATGACATCGACCGAGGCAAGCAGGGTTTTAAAAGAGAAGGGGAGAGCCTTCGTGGAATGAATCCTGGAATATCCCGATGGGACTGGGCCATCGATAAGGAAGCGATAAGGGCGCAACTGTTCCATTTGCTTCAGTGGAAGGGAGGTGAGAGGAATACCGCCGAATCCCACCAAGACGATCCGTTCATCGGATGCCAGGGCGAGGGCTGAGGCAAGCCGGTTTCGTTCAGGAGAGGCGGGGTCGGCTATCGGGCCAATATCGATCACGCTGGAGAAAGCATCGATTCTTGGCGCTGGAGTGATGCGAAGGGCCATGTCGGCTTTCGCGTAGCAGCTGCGGATGTACTCAATCAACTGCTGGTGTGAATGGCTTGATGCATGACCGTACTCCTTGAGCACGAGATCCCAGGTAAAATTTGCCAAGGCAACGGTCGGTATCTGTGCGCGAGAACCGGCCTCAATGGCGAGGTAGGGCGTGTCGGCGATGACCAACGAGGGCGATGCTGCCTGCATGGCGGCGACTTCGTTGGACAGGCGCGCCTCCCAGGTTTCGTGAAAATGCCGGTGCGCCGCCCAGGTTGCGTCGATATCGATCTTGAGGGGGCCGTCTTGGATACAGCCGACGTCTTGTTGTTCGGGACTATGCTTCCACTGGATCGTCAGGCGGTCGCAGAAAAACGAGGCTGGGACCGCAGTGCGGAGGACGACGGTCAGATCTGGCACGAGGGTACCCAAAGCGTTGAGTACCGGCACCACTTGCGCCGCGTGACCGTAGCCATGTCCGGAGATGGCACACCAAATTAGCGGCATCTTGATGAGAAGATAAAAGTTAAAAGGTAACCACTCAGGTAGTTAGGCTGAAGGCCTTAAGAGCTAAAGGGGCAACGGGGTAGAGGGGTAAGAAGCTACCCCGACTATCCCTGTATCCCGCTACCCCCGCTGTACTCGGTTCAGCTGCTGGAGAACCCCGGTTCTATCGGGGCGATGTTGTATTGCAGTTCGAGATCGAACTCATCGATTAACTCATTGGCCGTGGCAAGGCCGAGATCGGACTTCACCTCGCTGATCACAAGATCGATCGCTGCCCCGGCATGAGCTCCGTACTGCGTCATCGCCGATTCGATTCGCTGTCTGGCTTCTTCAATCTTCATGGAATGCTCCTCGCTCAGTCACTATCCGATTCATTGTCCCAATGTCTGTAGCAATGCTTGCATCTCAGGAACGAGGTCTCCCCCTCCGTTCGATCGGCCGGAGCGTGCAGCGTCAATGCCGGCTTGCAGGACGGGCTTCGCTTCGTTTTTCCGCCCCAAGGAGACTAAGGCGCGTCCGAGGTGGAGATGCGACGCTACGTGGGTCGGGTCCAGCTGTGTCGCGACGGTCAGGTGCTCGACCGCCTCTTCAAGATTGCCACCTTCTTGAATGAGTTTGTTCCCGAGTCCGTAACGACCGAGAAAGCCCTTTGGGTTTTTGGTGACCATCTGTCTGAACGCATCAAGATCCACACTGTCCTCCTCGTGATAGCAGGTCACATGATAGCACTCGGAAGAAGGAGAGAGCCAGCTCGGTCTGTCTGGTTCATCTGGTCTATCTGGTCCATCTGGTTAGTTTCGTTCAACCGATCACACGAGACAGACCGAATAGACCGAATAGACCAGACAGACCAAATAAACAAGACAGGCTGGCGGACTTTTTCAGCATCCTGATAAAGAGTGATGAACGAATTTTTGTGGGGCTACCGAGGAGAAGCGCCTGCGATCGGTTGAGAAATAGGGATTGCATGAGGAGACGAATGGCGGATTCCGACTGAGACAGTACGGATCGGATGATCCTGGGATTGCACATGGTTGGCTAGATAAAAGGCTGAGTCCTGAATGACCTGATTGAGCAGGGACGACAGGCAAGCTTCCGTGACCTGTCCTTTCAACTGTTCGATGATTTCCTGGTTCGCGCCGAACAGGTTGTAGTGGGCCGATCCATTGGATGTGGCGGTGTATTGCTTGGTCTGCCCATCCCACCGTTCCATCTCAAGGGACATCTGGGCGCCGTAGTCGTAATTGAGAGAGATGAACGGCGCCAGCGTAAACATGGAGGCGCTGACGAGGAAGCCTCGCCAGGCAGCTTGGCCGGCATGGGGCTCTACAAGATTGTCGATCGACAGGCGCACCGTGACATGAGCCTGGTTCGCCGTCGGTTGCTGGTACCCTGATTGATAATGTTGAGAGAACAGTCGTGTAGCTTCAATGGCGCCGAGTACCTGCCGCTCAAGGATTGTGGGAGGTGCGATCGATGAACCGTTGTGGGTCACCCGTATCGTCTCAAGCAGGAGAGGCACTCGTGCATCCGTGGCGACTGTGGCGTTGGCGGACGGTGCGGTGTCTGTGGGAGTAGCCAGTTCGATCGAATGGGAACAGGCGGTTCCCAGGCCGAGTGTCATGGCAAGGACGCTGCAGATCAATGGTCGTGAAAAGTTCTGGCTCATGATCTCGCCGCCTCCTGATTTAGAAAAAGAATGAGAAACCGCCAAAAGGCAAACTGGCATTGAGTCCGATGTTCGGGTAGCTTGTGCCAGCATTGGAAATATGATGAAAGCGATAGCCGACGTTGAGTGCAGCTCGGTCGGTCAAGAAATAGGAGACCCCGAATCCAGCCGTCAAGACGAAGTTGAACCGGCTGGACTCTTCCGGAATCTTTCCGGCGAGATCGGTCCAAAAGGGGCCTCCGGCAAATTCAGCATAGGGCCGGATTCGGTCCAGTGCGGTGAAGCTGTATTTGATTTTCGGGGTGAAGCCGAGGCCATGAGTGAGAAACGGTTCCTGGAATTGGATGTAGACCATCTCCGCGCCGACCGAGACCTGCCCGCGATACCATTGGTCGCCCATTGGGTCAGTGATGGTCATCATCCAGGAGGGCATGAAGGCCGGGCCTTCTTGCTTGGTTGTGTGGTCCTGGGTGAGACGATGGGGGAGCATATAGCCGGCGCTGAGTCCGACTTCTTGTGTGCCGACGGTGATCGTGGGCCTGACATCTGCGGCATGCACGCCGGTCGTAGTCATGAGGAACCCAAGAACGAATGCGGTGATGATTCGAAGGAAAAATGGCATGTAAGATCCACGTCAATATCCTGTCGGCCAGGTTTACGTAAAACTTGAAGCAACAGGGTAACTTCCCAAAGGTAGCAGAGGATTGGATTCTGTCCAGAAATACAAGGGGTTCGGCTTGGCGGAAAGTAAGAGAATGCTGGACAGTGGGTGGAGGCTATTCGGAAGGCAGGGGAGCGTAGAGAGGCTGACTGGATTATTTCAGCTTCGCAAGATAGGCCGAGTCGGTTTGAAGTTCAGGTAGCTGGTATCGCTGGTCGAGAGAAACCACTCGGTCAAGACATCGCCGTGCTGAAACAAAGTCATGACGGGTATCATAGATTGTGGCAAGGAGTCGGAGGACTGCGGCTTCGGCAGGCTCATTGCCGAGCTTGATGTAATGTTCCGAAGCATTGTTCAGACAGCGTTCGGCTCTGGTCAGATCGCCTTGGTCGAGAAAGCACTTGCCGAGCTGGCTATAGGTTACTGCCAGTCCTTCTTCATTTCCGACGACTCTGTGATGGTCGAGGGCCTGCTTGAACGACGTCACCGCCTGCTCCCACTGCCTCTCACGAGCTTCTTGCAATGCCAGATTGTTGTAGAGAATGCCGAGCGCGCGATCGTCTTTCAGATCATGCAGCAGGTCTAAGGCTTCGAGATAATAGGGGCGGGCTTTTTCCGGATGGTCGGCGCCGATGTGGAGATTGCCGAGATTTACCAGCGTGTGGGCGATCGCCTCTTGATTCAGCTCCGTGCGCTGGATGGTCAGCACTTCTT
>JANOOS010000015.1:0-3480 GCA_031421455.1 Nitrospira sp. | reverse complement strand
ACTTGAAATCCTTGATCGAGACCTCGACGACTTGCTCCGACTGAGCGAAAATAGGCTCCGCCGCTTCCCACCAGAACCCACAGGTAACGGCAAGCACCAGCACCCATCCCCACTGGATCTTCTGACTATTCATGTACCCCTCCTCTCAAGAACCGTAAAAGGTAAGACGTGAAAAGTGAAACGTGTGCCTGGAGGATATTTTCCCTCCGAGACGTTTCACGCTTCACGTTTCACGCGCAACGCGGCTGGTGGCAGCGGAACAGTCAACACCGGACAGCCCGCAGTCCGCACCACCTTTTCTGCCGTACTGCCGAAAAAGATCTTGTCCACGTTACCTGAGCGCCCTCCATAACTCCCCATCACCACCAGATCCACTTTTTCCATCCGGGCCGTCTTCGCGATCTCCACAAACGGCCCACCCTCCAATACGACTCGCGTCACGGTCACACCCTTGACTGCCTCTGATTCGAGCAATCGACGCACATTGAGTCTTGCATGATGACGCAGCCGCCGCTTCTGACCCTGTGCGTCTGACGGTACCGCCAATAACCCCAGCTGATTGAAGGTCGCCAGGGCACTGGTGTCTATCACATGCAACAGCAGCAGCTTGGATTGAAAGGTTCTGGCAAGGGTCAGCGCGACGCGGAAAGCTTCTTTTGAACAAGGGGAAAAATCTACCGGAACAAGAATCTTTGCGAAGAGCGATTCAGCCATGTCACCTCCCAAAGGATTGATTCATTCCCTGTCATCAGCAAGGCCGATGCCACCAGCCCAAAGCGAATGGCTTATGGCGAATGGCTTATGGAAACAAGGACTTTGTCTTTTTCGTCAGGCCATCCACCATCTGCCATTGGCTTTTTACATCGTGCCCGGGGGGTGTCCTGCTACAGCTCGATTTTTCTGCTGTAGCAGAAGGCCACAGAAGACGTGAGGAGTGAGGCGTAAGGCGTGAGGGGATCGATCGGGCAAATGTCTTTGCTCTTCACCCCTTACGCCTCACCCCTTACCCCTGACGCAGTCGTTAAAACAGCGGCACTGTACTTGCTGAGTCTCTGTGCAGTGCGAAACTATCTGTCTGGTTATCTGGTTGATCTGGTTTGTTTTGTTTATCTGGCTAGTTTCATCCAACCGAAAAACCAGATCAACCAGATAGACCAGACAAACCAAATAACGGTCTTCTAAGGAGCGACTTCGATGAAAACCTTACTCGCGGTTGACGGATCGGATAATTCCTACGAGGCCGTGCATATCATGAAATACCTGGCCAGAGCAGAACAGCTCACCCTGCTCCATGCGCTGGATGTCTCCAGACCAGCCTACCCCGAGGTGCTGCCGGAAGTGGCGGAGGAGCTCTATAAGACTCTTGAGCAAAGTATGAAGGAAGACGGCGAGCGGCTACTCAAGCGGGTTGAGTCTCTCCTCCCGCTCCACGCAGGCCCTACGACAAAAGAGCTTCGAATCGGGTCTCCGGCAAAATCAATCCTGTCGATGGCTGAGGAACAGAAAGCCGATCTCATCGTGATGGGAGCCAGGGGTCTTGGCCCCATCAAGGAGCGGCTGCTTGGCAGCGTGTCGCACCGCATCATCACGCTGGCCCCTTGCGCCACGTTGATCGTGAACGGCCCGGTCAAGGCCATGAAACAGATCCTGCTGCCGCTCGAAGGTCCATCCGATGCGGAGGCAGCAGTTCGCTTTCTCCGACTCAAGCCGTTTCACGAGACGGTTGAGTTGACGCTGATGACGGTCTTGCCTTGGACAGAGCCGCCATGGCCGAGCGGTGCGGCAGCCGCCGCGGCCGCCGCCGCCACCGAAATGCTGGAGAAGCAAACCGAGTACATCGAGGCGGTGGCAGAGCGTCTATGCGCCATAGGCTATAAGGCGCACGGAGTCGCCCTGCTCGGAACACCGCCTACCATGATCCTGCAACAAGCCACCACACTGAGATCTGATCTAATTCTAATGGGTACAAGGGGCCGGCAGGGAATCACCCGCTTCGTGCTTGGCAGCGTGTCTCATGCTGTGCTGCACAAGGCTCCATGCCCGGTGCTGACCTTTCACCAATGAAACAGGCGGGAAAGGCGAGAGAAGCGGGAAGAGCGAGACACTCGGGAGCATCGTGTCAGGCAGAGTTAATATGTACACCCCTGAACCAAGATTGATGGAAACTCTTATCGATCCTCAGACAAACAACGATGAGGATCTCATTCCTTTCTCTCTCCAGACCTACGCACAGGTTCGCCGTGTCTTCAGCGGCTTGGTGCGCGCCGTCTATCGAATCGAGGTGGTCGGGGCAGATCGCCTGCCCGCGACAGGGCCTGCGGTCGTCGCACCGAATCATGAGTCGGTGCTCGACCCGTTCGTTCTAGGAGCTGCAATTTCACGGGATCTGCGTTTCGTCGCGAAGGCGGAACTCTGGCGTTCGCGGCTGTTTGCGTGGTTGCTCGATGGGCTCGGCGCGATCCCGATTGTGCGTGGCCGCACCGACTATCACGCTGCGTCGCTGGTGCTAAAAGCGCTTGAAGCGGGACAGGCAGTCGTGATCTTCCCGCAAGGGGCCGTCCGCGGAGACCGAGTGTGGAAGCAGGGGGCGGCACACGCAGCGCTCATGACAGGTGCGCCGCTTGTGCCTATCCGCCTCGTCGGGACGGCACGAGCCCTCTCGCGTAGCAGAATCGGCTTCCCCCGGTTGCGCGTGATCGTCGGAGAGCCGATCGAAGTCGCGTATGTCCAGGAGGACCAGGCTGCAGCGGCGAGGCTGACCGAGCGGTTACGCGCCGCCGTCGAATCGCTGGCCTAACCCGTATTATTCATGAAGACTTCTACAGCAACCGTCGATGCGCCGCTAGGACATGCCTGACGGCGGGCGGGCTCGTCTCGCAAGGTGTCTCGGCGGTTTCGTCACGAACTCTCGTGAAGAATGCGGGCAGCAGGGTACTGAAAAGGCGTGGCAGACGGACAGAATATCTGAATTCCACAGCTTATGCGGATCAGCCTAATTATCGTTAGGCGTCTTAGCATTCGCGACTCCCGTCTGATGACAAAAGGCACCGCCTCGCATATACTCTCCCGGTGAAAGCTTTCCTCTGGAATCCCCGGAAGAACGAACAGCTTAAAGCAGATCGTGGCGTTTCCTTGAAATCGCTCTCTCGCTATGAAAAACAGGTTCTATCGGCGTTCGAGGCTGGCAAGCTAAAATCGACGATAACGTCTGAGGCATCTCTGCGTCGGTATCGTGAGTATGCTCGTGCAACCCTCAGCAAGAACAAACGTGTCAATGTTCGATTGTCTACACCGGACCTCTCTGAAATCCAGGCTCGAGCCGCAGAAGAAGGCGTCCCCTACCAAACGCTAATCGCCAGTGTCTTGCACAAGTTCGTCGCAGGCCGCTTCTTAGAAAAATCATCCCGTCTCGCTGCGCGAACAAGCGGACGCGGCAAGAAGCGCCGGGCCGCTTAATGCAACGATCTGGCTAGAATGCGC
>JANOOS010000014.1:0-14282 GCA_031421455.1 Nitrospira sp. | reverse complement strand
CTAGAACTTCGAACCTCGGCACTCCGGACAGGAGGTCGGTTCTTCTTCCGACTCACAATCTTCAGCGGTTAAAGAGAAGAGTTGTTCGCACTGCCGGCAGGGGCGAATTTCAAAGTAGGCGATGCCTTTGTCGTCGATTTCGGTAGGTAAGAGCAACTCCTGCGGGTCATAGCCGATCGCGCCACCGTCGGAGAATTTGACAATGGCCAGCCGATCGTTAAAGACTTCAAAGCTTCCTTCCTGGCCTTTCCTCGCCAAGACATGCCCGATGACGAACACCGGCTGTCCCTTGCGCTTGGTGCGGAGGTCTCGTAAGGTGTGGTGCGCGGCTGTCGCGCAGGAAAACTGACCGCTAGAGCTGGTTCCAAAGATTGGCGTCGGCATCATGGCGTTGATGTAAGCATGATAGGGCTGATGTATCACAGGGATAAAAATGGCGTCAAGGCAGGCACGGCACTGAACCAAGGAGTTTGAACATGGCAGAAGTAACGATTTACCAAAAGCCGACCTGCAGCACCTGCCGTCAGGCCGTGCAGCTGCTAAAAGAAAGCGGCAAGCCATTCACGGCTATTAACTACTATGAGAAACCCTTCACGAAGGCTCAGCTCAAGAATCTTTTAAAAAAGGCGGGGCTCTCACCGAAGGATATTCTGAGAACCAAAGAGGACATCTACAAGGATCTCGGTTTGGCGAAAAAGATCCTGTCTGACGATGAATGGCTGGATCTGATGGTGGCCCATCCGGATCTCATTCAGCGTCCGATTGTCGAAAAAGGCGAGAAGGTAATCTTGGCTAGACCGGCAGAAGCTGTGAAGGAGCTGCTCTAGCAGGGCCGTAAATTTCAGGTAGATAGGCTGAAGGCTGTTAGGGGTTGGGCTTCACCCACCGAGGATTCATTTCTGCTTGAAGAGATAAAGGGGTAAGGGGGCAACGGGGTAGAGGGGTAAGAGCCTACGTTCCATACTCACTCATTGAGGAGACTCTTCCTGTTCCTGTAGGGGAACGCCGCACCGGCACATTTTCTTCGGTCCCACGCTTTACAACGTTCCCCCCTGCTCCTTTGGCTTCATAGAGGGCGCGGTACGCCGACATGATCACCAGCGTCAGTGTCGCGCTGTCGTTCAGTTTTTCCGCTACGCCAATACTCAGGGTGACAGGAAGCGCCTGGTCGCGTGGTCCGGTCTTTTGAGCCACTCGCTCCTTTTCCCACACTCGTTCTCTTCCTCTGAGAAACAGCGAGACCGCTTCGATCGATTTCCGGATAGTATCCAACGCACTGAGAACTTCGATAGTCGATTTTCCAGGAAACAGTACGGTGAGTTCTTCTCCAGTCGTACGGAAGACTTGCCCACTTGTGCAAACAGCCAGAACTTTCGGTGCGATCTGCTTTAAGATCTGTTCACTGACAGACTTTCCATGGACATTGGCATACTGAGTGAGCTGGTCGATACCGATGACTGCAACGGAAAATCGCTTCCCAAGTTGTCCGATCGCTTCGTTATAGGCCAGGCGACCGGGGATGCCGGTAAGTGTGTCCCGATAGGTTTGCCGATGAAAGGACTGAAGCAATGTGGCGAAGAGAACCAGTCCAGCCGTCATGAAAAAGTTTGTCGGGTGCCAGCCATAACGGCTCGTATGGTAGGCCACGAAAATGGCCACTAGCGCCCAGATTGCTCCTCCTTCAAGCGCGTCGCGATGAAGGACGAATCGTATGCCGTGCAGCAGCAATGCTGTAGCAAAGGCCACCAACGCCGGTTGCGGAATCGGCGTCCATTCCGTGAACATCAGCGGAATAAATGCTCCGGTAAATAATGATGTCGCCAGGGCATGCTGGTCCGGAAGGCAGAGCCAGAGCAGCAGAATAGGTTGGAGCAAGACGAGTAGGAGGCGTATTAGGCCACGAGATGTCCAAAGTGAACCTTCTTTGAGGATGGAGAAGGCCAGCAGGTTAAGAGGGACGAGAAACGCGGTCATAGCGTCAATCGTTTGATGTACGGCCTCCTGATCGGCTTCGCCAGTGGGAATCAGAACCATGGCCCGATCGGCCAGCACCAACACAAGCAGGGAAAGGATCATGCGACTGCTCGCAAGGTACCAGCCAAAGATGAGCCCAAACGTGAGGACGATATACGGTAGGGCGGCGATCGGCTGTTGCAACCAGGTAGGGAGCCCCTGGGGACGAAGAAATCCGATCGCAAGGAGAAGAATCAGCCCTCCTGGGAAGAGAAGCGCGAGGATAGATTTCCAGAGCTGATGTAGCATAGTACTTCCCTATGAATAGAGTGGACCAAAACCCCTAGCAGAAGTGCCAGATCCATACCAGCCCGGCTCTACGCTGTAGAAAGCGCTCAAACTGCGACACGATAAAACCATGGTTTTTGAGGGAGAATCCGGCGTCTGTGATCGCTTTGTGAGAGAGGCACAAGCGCACGGGCGCCTCAAGGCCATTTGTGAACAGTCAGAGGAGGTTGTCAGACAGGGGACAGAGAGGATTACTCGACGGTGCGTCAGCTCGAAGTATTCAAAGGAAGGTCTTGGGTCATTCGAAGAGCACCGGAGGTTCGGTCTACGGTAATAGTGACCGCTCCATCTAAGACCTGTAAGAGTAGATCCCCAGCCAGCTGTCGCCGCCAGCCGCGGAGGATAGGCACATCAAGGGCTGTTCGATTCTGCTTGGCCTCCACGAGTGTTTGTAGGTCAGCACTGGTGGCTAGCATGGTGGGAGCGATCCCCTCCTCTGCTGCGCGAGCCTTCAGCACAGCTTGCAGGAGTTCGACGATACCTGTCGACTCAGGATCAGGTTTTCGCTCACTAGGAACCTCCGGCCAGGCCGATGGTGGAAGCGCGAGCGCCGAGGTAATGGCAGCTAGTAATTGTGACCCGTGCCGATCGACCTCGGAGGAATGGACGCCGCGGAGGCCACGAAGATCGTTGACTGATTTCGGTGGATGGCGTGCAAGCTGGAGCAGCACCTCGTCGCGCATAACACGTCCGCGAGGCACGTTCCGGCGGCGGGCTTCTGCTTCCCGCCAAGCAGCCAACTCACGCAGCACCGCAGCCCCTTTGGGTTTGAGCGTGTCCCACCCTCGAATTCGTTGATAACGTTCCTGCGGTTCTCGACTTTTTTCTCCCACCGCTGCTTCGAGGCGCGCAAACTCTTCTCCGACCCACTCCAATCGGCCGAGGGCGCGGAGGCGATCCTGTAAATGCGTATGGATCGACAGGAGGAACTCGACATCTTCCAATGCGTAGGCGATCTGGCCATCCGAGAGCGGTCGCGCACTCCAGTTCGTAAAGGTATGGGCTTTCGCCAGCCTGGTGCCAAGGAGTCGCTGGACTAAGTTTGCATAGGCGATTTGGGCGCCATATCCAACCATGGCGGCGGCGATCTGCGTATCGAAAAATGGCTTCGGGATCTGCCCTGCATGTGTGGCGAACAGGTCGAGATCCTGCCGCCCGGCATGAAAGATTTTCTCGATTTTGGCATCACAAATGAGTTCCCAGAAGACGTCGAGCGATCCGCTGGCTTGGACGGCAGGAAAGTCGATGACGGCGGCGGTGGTGTCAGTGGCGACTTGGATCAGTTCGAGTCGTGGGATAAAGGTGTCTTCCCCGACGAACTCCGTATCGAGAGCCAGCCGCGGGCTCTGCCGCAACGTGTGGCAGAGGGATTCAAGACCTTGCTGATCAGTCACATACGGCAGAGGTGAATTGGGTGTCACGTATATATCATTCTGTTGGACGGTAGGTGGCGTCTGGCGAATGCGGAGGTTCAACATTGCTCAAGCTCAAGTATTCCTTTAGGAACTGATAGGCCTCTAACATACGTCTCAATTCCGGTTCAGCACTGCGGTCGCCGTTATTTGAATCGGGATGGAGTTGCTTGGCTTTGTGGCGAAATGAGGCGGTGACATCGGCCAGCGAACTGCCAAATTCTACGCCCATCGCGGCATAAGCGTCCATCGCGTTGTTGATCCCGCTCGACCCCTGCGATAGATCGCCGCCTCCCCCACTGGCGGCTTTCAACATATCGGCGAGGCTGATTTTCCTGCGCCGGCGCCGGGGGCGCTCTCGAATCTCGCTGTCGAAATCGTCCCATCGGTCTTCGACAAACTCAAGACGGGACTCCAGGCGCATGGCGCCGGAAAGATCACGAATTTCTCCGATTTCCTCTTCAATCTGGAGCAACGATTTGATGATTTCCTCCAGCCCCTGTTCAACGCGAAAGAAGCTGTCGACCCGCTCCTGCATCATCGTATCGACGGCGAGATCCAGACTTTCTTCGGCTTTCGGTCGTAACGAATCGATCCGTTTTCTCATCCCATTCTGAAACTTGATAAATTTGCCTTGCGTAAATGGCATGTGAACCAGGCCTTCTCCCAACAGGCTGCAGAAAAACTATTTGGGCACGCCTAGACAAGCCCAGTCTGTCTGGTTATCTGGTCTGTCCTGTCTATCTGGTCTGTCTGGTTGATCTGGTTAGTTTCGTTCAACCAAACACACGAGACAGACTGAATAGACCAGATAGACCAAATGAACAAGAGGCGCGCATTGTAGCACAGCCTGGCCCCATGCCAGAAGAGCAGTGGAAACAGCTGAATTCATGTGAAATGTCGGGTTAAGAGGATGCGAAGTCGTCACTGAGTTTGGTGCGGCGTCGCGCCACACCCGTTTCGCGTGCGGCTGTTGCCACGGCTTTTGCTACCCGCGGTACGACTCCCTTGTCGAATACACTTGGAATAATGTAGTCCGCACTGAGAGCTGCAGGGGGAATGGTCTCTGCCAGGGCCTTAGCCGCAGCGAGTTTCATCGCTTCGTTGATGTCGCGCGCCTGCACATCCAGCGCACCTCGAAAAATGCCGGGGAATGCGAGTGCATTATTGATTTGATTCGGATAGTCGGATCGTCCGGTGGCAAAGATCCGGCAGTGGGAGGCAGCCAATTCACGAGGGACTTCAGGGTCGGGATTGGCCATGGCAAAGACGATGCGATCAGCAGCCATCAGGTCCAGGTCTTCCGCTGTAAGGATATTACCGACGGATAAGCCAATGAAAACATCGGCCCCCTTGAGCGCATCTCGGAGTGTGCCTTGGGGATGGTCTTTGGTCATGCAGGGGGCCAGATCCGTTCGGCAAGCCCGCAGTTGTTGCCCATCCCCCCGCAAAACGATGCCTTGAGGTTCGCATCCGACCAGGTGCGAGAGGCCGGCGGCAAGCAGCATCCTGCAGCAGGCGGTTCCCGCGGCGCCAAGACCATTGACGACCACGCGGATGTCTTCCATGCGTTTCCCGATAACGGTGAGCGCATTCGTCAAAGCGGCAAGGATGACCACGGCCGTGCCATGCTGATCGTCATGCATCACCGGAATATCCAAGGTACCTTTTAAGCGGCGTTCGATTTCGAAACAGCGTGGCGAGCTGATGTCCTCCAAATTGATGGCGCCGAACCCCGGAGCAATGGCTTGAACCGCGCGAACAATCTCGTCAGCATCTTGCGTGTTGAGACAGATCGGCCATGCGTCGATGCCCGCAAATTCTTTGAACAGCATGGCTTTACCTTCCATCACGGGTAACGCGGCTTCAGGGCCAAGATTGCCAAGGCCGAGCACCGCAGACCCATCGGTGACCACGGCGACCGTGTTCCCCTTGCCGGTAAAGGCATAGGCTTTGGTCTTGTCCTTTGCGATCGCTTGCGAAACCCGACCGACTCCGGGCGTATAGACCATCGACAACACGTTTCTTGTCGTGATGGGGAACTTACTTTGGACGCGGATCTTTCCGCCGAGATGTAAAAGAAAAATTCGGTCGGAGGCCGACAGCACTTTTACATCCGGGAGCGCCCCGATCCTGGCGAGCACTTTCTCTCCATGCGCTTCGCTTTGGACGTCGAAGGTTACGTCCGGCACCATACAATCGGCCGTTGCAGAGACGATATCCACTGCGCCCAAATTGGCACCTTCTTCGGCCAGGACGGCGGCCACCTTTGCGAACATGCCTGGCGTATTGGCGAGTTCGAGGCGTACGGTCAGGCGATAGTTGGAATAGGGGCCGATGTCAGTCATGGCTGGTCCAGTAACTATGGGGTAAGGGGGCAACGGGGTAGAGGGGTAAGAGCCTACCCCGACTATCCCTGTATCCCGCTACCCCCGCATTCGCGCCTTGCGCGATAATTTATAGCCTTCAGCCTAAACACCTGAGCAGTTACGATCTTTCGAATAGACTACCATAACGCTGGCTACGGGCCAGAGCTGATTGTGTAATACGTTCCTATATCAACCAATCGAATGCCGAAAAATCGGTTGACAGCAGAACTTGTTTTGGCTACCGTATCGCCCGTTTACCCTACTGGATGGGTGAACGGCATACTAACACTAATATTATAAGGGGTGACACGTTATGAAGAGCATGTTGATGGCGATCATGGCAGTGGCAGTGGCGGTTACATTCAGCGCTCCAGCCTTCGCGGGTGAAGAGAAGGAAAAGAAGGACGAGAAGAAGGGTGGCCACGTCCTCGTGTACGGCGAAGAAAAGAAAGACAAGAAGGACGAGAAGAAGGGTGGCTACACCGAGACTTTCGGCGAAGAGAAGAAGGACGAGAAGAAGAAGGACGGCAAGTAAGCACGACTGACGCCGTTTGTCTGTTCCGACAAGCTGCACTTGAATGATTCTGAAGAGGCCTGCGATTTCACAATCGCAGGCCTCTTTCATTTTTCTGCTGATTGACCCCTCCACGGCCTCGATGCTACCGTGAACCATGTCCACTTCACCGGAATCGGCAAAGTCTAATCGCCTCATCCACGAAACTAGTCCCTATCTTCTCCAACATGCCAGGAACCCGGTTGACTGGTACGCCTGGGGACCCGAGGCCTTGCAAGCGGCGAAAACGCTGAACCGCCCCATCCTGCTCTCGATCGGCTATTCCGCCTGTCACTGGTGCCATGTGATGGAGCGGGAGTCGTTTGAGAATGAAGCGATTGCCTCACTCATGAACAAGCATTTCGTCTGTATCAAGGTCGATCGAGAAGAGCGCCCGGATCTCGACGAGATCTATATGCAGGCCACGGTCACCCTCAACCAAGGTCAGGGTGGTTGGCCGATGACGGTCTTTCTGACGCCGAATCAGGAGCCATTCTTTGCCGGGACATATTTCCCTCCTGACGATCGCTGGGGCCGTCCAGGATTTCCCAGTCTACTCAAAAAAATCTCCGAAGCATGGGAAACAGATTCCGCCGGGCTCACGAGTCAAGCGCGTCAATTGACTGAACGGTTGAAGAATGAACTCAAGGCGGTGTCTCCGGTTTCAGTCAGTGTCTCCGTGCTCGATGAGGCCGTGATCCAGTTCCGCGAGAATTTTGATGAACGCCATGGCGGATTCGGCAGTGCGCCGAAATTCCCCCCCTCCGCCGGACTGTCATTGCTCCTTCGTTGTTACCGTCGAACAGGCGAGAGTCGAACCTTGCAGATGGTCACCAGCACGCTCGATGCGATGGCAGCCGGGGGGATCTACGATCATATCGGTGGCGGGTTTGCGCGCTACTCCACCGACGAACGTTGGCTAGTGCCCCATTTTGAGAAGATGCTCTACGACAATGCCCTGCTGGCCCGGACCTACTTGGAAGCCTATCAAGTCACGAAGCGGGCCTCCTATCGCCAGGTCACCATAGAAGTCCTCGATTATATTCTCCTGGAAATGACTGACTCAGCCGGAGGGTTTTATTCCGCGACGGATGCGGACTCCGAAGGGGTCGAAGGCAAGTTTTTCGTCTGGACGCCGGCGGAGGTCCAGGCCGTGCTGCAGAACGCCGAAGATACCCGCAGATTCTGCGCCTGCTACGACATTACCGACCAAGGAAATTGGGAGCATCGGAGTATCCCGAATCGACTGCGTCCCATCGAGGCCGTGCTCAAGGAACTGAATCTCACCATCGATGAGCTGAGCGAGACGATCTCTCGCGTACG
Organism: Nitrospira sp.; assembly: GCA_031421455.1. Taxonomy (GTDB): domain Bacteria; phylum Nitrospirota; class Nitrospiria; order Nitrospirales; family Nitrospiraceae; genus Palsa-1315. The sequence continues at coordinate 6,324 of JANOOS010000014.1, read as the reverse complement.
TCCCCTCCTCTATCGTGCCCGCCAAGAGCGAGTTCCACCAGGACTCGACGACAAGATCATCACAGCCTGGAACGGCATGTTGATCTCGGTGATGGCCGAGGCAGGCCGCGTGCTGGGAATCAGCCGTTATATCAACGGAGCCATGAAGGCCGCAGACTTTCTCTTGCTGGTGCATCGAACTGCCGAGGGAACACTGCTCCGCACGTCGCGGCAGGGTCGAGCCCATCTTGACGGAGTATTGGAGGACTATGCCTATCTGGCAGAAGGATTAGTCGACCTCTATGAAGCCTGTGGGCAGGAACGCTATCTCACTGCCGCGCTTCAATTGGGAGAGCGGATAATGGATTCGTTCCAGGACAAGGATCAGGGAGGGTTCTACACGACCGCAACGGCTCATGAAACGTTGATTATCCGAGCGCGGGAGGGAGCGGATGGTGCGACACCGAGTGGGAACGCCGTGGCGGTTTCAGCCCTCGCCAGACTCTCCTTTCATTACGATCGCCAGGATCTGCGCGAGGCGGCAATCGGTGGGATTCGCGCCTATGGCCGCCAGATAGCCAGGTATCCGAGAGCCTTTGCCAAGACGCTTGCCTCGGTTGATTTGTTAGGGGAAGGGCCGATTGAATTGGCTTTTGTCGGAGCGCCCGGCGATCCTGGGCTGGAGGCATTGCAGCTCGCCGTGCGCGAGGTCTTCTTGCCGAATCGTGTGATTGCCTCCAGCGATGGAACCGGCACAACGTCCAACCATCCCCTGTTGGCGGGCAAAGGGTTGGTGCAGGGAAAGGCGGCCCTCTATATCTGTCGAAATTTTTCCTGTCAGCGTCCCCTCACCGACCCACGGGAGGTTACAGAGGCACTGCTGTCAGCATCGCGACGGACAGCGCAGCCGATCCAACAGACACTTTTGCAAGGAGCATCATTCTCAGGATCAGCGAGTCCTGAGGGAACGGCCAGGTATGTTGCGCGTATCCTGAGTCAGTCTCGCCATGACGGACGTATGGAACATGGGTATGGCCGGTTCGGCGCCACGGGATTGACGACGTCCCGACTCGGGTTCGGAACCTATCGGGTCGCTACGAGAGAGCCGGAACATCGAGAGGCACTCAAGAAGGCTCTGCGAGAAGGCGTGAACCTGATCGATACTTCGACAAATTACATGGATGGAGACAGTGAACGTCTGGTCGGTTCTGTCTTAAGCGAATCGATCAAGAGCAGAGAGCTGACTCGTGAAGAGGTCATCGTCGTCTCAAAAATCGGCTATGTGCAAGGAGACAACTTGAAACAGGCGGAGGCACGGGAACAGGCCGGGCACCCCTACCCTGATATGGTCAAATATGGCGAGGGCATCTGGCATTGTATCCACCCGGAGTTTCTGGCCGATCAACTCGCATTGTCGCTGGATCGCCTTGGGTTGGCTAAGCTCGATGTCTGTTTACTGCACAACCCGGAATACTTTCTATCCGAGGCAGCGCATCATGAAAAGGGAGATCTTGTAGCGACGCGGGATGCCTTTTACCGCCGAATTGAACAGGCCTTCGCATTTTTTGAGTCGCAAGTGGCGGCGGGGCGGATCAGCTATTACGGGGTGTCGTCGAATACAATCACGGCAGATCCATCGGATGCCGAGGCGACGTCGCTCTCTCGCCTCTGCGATGCGGCGCGAGCTGCCGCTGTGTCGCAGAAAGTAGCCCGTCACCACTTCGCAGTGCTGCAATGCCCTATGAATCTCTATGAAGCAGGCGCGCTGGTGACGCCCAATACCGGCGTAGATCAGCATGAGACGGTGTTGGAAGTGGCGCAACGAGAGGGGATCGCCGTGCTGGTCAATCGTCCGCTCAATGCCATGCCGACGAACAAGAGCGGTGTGGTTCGATTGGCGGATTTCCCTCTCGAAGGCGACCAGGTGGATTTCGATCGCCAATGCCGAACGGTTGCGGCGCTTGAAGAGGAATATCGCAAGGCCATTGCCCCGGCCCTTCAACATAGCGGTCAAGGGATGGCTCCGGCAGATTTCTTCACCTGGGCTGTTGAACTACCGCGCGTGCGGCCTCAGATCCAGGGGCTGGAACATTGGGAGCAGATCGAGCATCAGATGATCGCGCCTCATATCAATCAAGTGATGCAGGCACTGACGAGGCAACTGACCGGAACGGCTGCTGAGCAATGGGAGGCCTGGCGCGATCGCTATGTGCCGCAGTTACTCATTCTGTTAGGCGGGCTTCGTCGAGAAGCCATCGAGCGAAGTCGTGTCAAAACCTCCATGGTGTCAGCGGCCCTCGATCCTCTGCTGCCGGAAACCAGACGAAAAGAATCATTATCACGAAAGGCCCTGTGGGTACTGGCGAGCACCCCCGGTGTGACCTCTGTGTTGAACGGGATGAGGACGCGGGACTATGTCGAAGACTCTCTAGCTATCTTGAAATGGGAGCCGACGCCGACGGTGAGACCTCTGTACGAAGGGATGCGGTCACGATGATGATGTGGCGGGTGAGAAGTCAGCGACCGGTGGTGTGCAGACGCCTCGTGCTGAGCGACTCGATTCTCATGGCGACGTCACGATATTGCGGTGCTTCACGCCGCAGCCATCGATAGGCCTCCAACGCTTCAGGGATACGCACGAGAGACTCTAATGTCCTTCCTAAAAGATAAAGGATTTGCACTTGCTCTTTGAGTGATGTCGTGGGTATTTGCAGGGCTCGACGAAAGGCCGAGACGGCTTCTTCTTGTTTTCCGCTCTGCTTGAGGCACAGGCCCATTTGGGCCAAACCTTTGAGCGCATATGCGGGGTCTTGTGCAGCTTTCTGGAAATGTTCTGCCGCCTGTCTGAACAGGCCTACATTCTTGAGCGCCGATCCTTGCTCATATGCTTCGTGTCCATCTGGCACCTCAGTCGATGTATTGGACACCATTTCCCTTAGCGGCGTTTCCGGGATCAAGACACGAACTTCATTCTCCGGCAAAGTTCGGTGTGAAGCCGGATGGCTCTCTTTCATCAGTGATGTTGGGTTGGTCTCGTTCATGCGCTAGTTTCCTGAGAGAGATAATAACGAATGCCATGAAGATCGCAATTCTTAGACCATTCAAGGTGGTTTTTGAACTCGTTACGTTTCAATGTCTTTGAGCCTGAGGCCCGGCAGATTCGTTCATAATTGATCCCGGTGCCCGCAGGACGCTAGAGGGGAAGAGGTTGAGGTTAGAGGCAAAATGTTGGCGGGGGGAGAAAGAATGTTGGAGGGTGGACGTTGGGGGTTTGAGGTTTCTGAGTTTCTATCCGGCCTCAGGCCTCTAACCACAAACCTCCAACCTCATTCCTCAGAAAGTGACCTGTCGAAGACTATGGCGGTTGGCAGCAAACCACTGCATGGTTTTCTTAAGTCCTTCCCGGAGCGATTGCTTCGCCTGAAAGCCAAAGAGCTGCTTGGCTCGGCTGATATCCAAGCACCGTCGCGGCTGTCCATTAGGCTTGGCGCTGTCCCAGGCGATCTGTCCTGTAAAACCGGCTTCCTTGGCAATCATCGTGGCAAGATCGCGAATCGTGACTTCTTCCCCTGTTCCCAGGTTTACGGGTAGACTGCCTTCATAGTGCTCCGCGGCACGCAGGATACCTTCTGCGGCGTCTTCCACATACAAAAATTCTCGTGTCGGCGATCCATCCCCCCACAGCGTGAGCGTGTCATGGCCTGCTTCTTTGGCGGTTACACATTTGCGTATTAAGGCTGGAATGACGTGAGATGTTTCCAGGTCAAAGTTATCGCGAGGGCCGTAGAGATTGACCGGGAATAACACGATGGAATTGAACCCATACTGTTCACGATAGGCCTGCGACTGGACCAGCATCATTTTCTTCGCCAGGCCATAGGGCGCATTGGTTTCTTCGGGGTAGCCATTCCAGATGTCGTCTTCTTTAAATGGAATCGGGGCAAACTTGGGGTAGGCGCAGATGGTGCCCAGCGCCACAAATTTCTTCAGTCTCTGTTGGCGCCCGACTTCGATGAGCTGAGCCCCCATCATCAGATTATCGTAAAAACTTTCCTGGATTGGCTTGGTTCGCGCCGATGCCGCCGACCCGAGCGGCCAGATGGATGACCAGATCCGGTGTGTGATCGCGGTACAGTTGCTGCACGGCATCCATTTGCACAAGATCGTAGTCTTTGCTGCGGGGGACAAAGATGTCCCGGCAGCCTTTCGCCCGGAGTTGTTCGACGACAAACGATCCGAGAAAGCCGGCGCCCCCCGTGACGACGACGCGTGTGTTAGACCAGAAGGAAGACATCTCTGTTGCGGGTTGGAGGTTGGAGGCTGGAAGTTGGAGGCCGGATGTCACCTGCCTCACCCCTCAGACCGCTCACCTCTAACGCTCTCCTCTCTCTTCTTTCCCCTTACCGAGTTCATCAATCCGTTCAACTTGCGATCGATGTGTTCTGCTCTTCTGCGAATTTCAACGCACTCCCCTTCATCGAAGAGTTTCCTTATGCGAAACACTTCATTTAGCGTGACCGTTTCATAGAGAGAACCCTGGGCAATCCCCTCTTACCTGTTAACCTCGAACCTCGAACTTCCAACCTCGAACCCCCACCCTCAACCTCTCTTCCTCGTGCCATCCAGTTTTTCTTTCTCTACAGCCAGATCCGCGTCGACCATCATGGCGATCAACTCTTGGAACTTTACCTTTGGTTGCCAGCCAAGCTCTTTCTTCGCTTTGCTCGCATCGCCGATGAGGAGGTCTACCTCGGTGGGACGATAATACTTCGGGTCGATCTTGACATGTTTCTTCCAATCCAGTTGCAGACGGTCGAAGGCGAGCTCGAGCATTTCCTTGACGGTGTGCGTTTCACCGGTGGCAATGACATAATCGGTGGGAACCTCCGTCTGCAACATCATCCACATGGCTTCGACGTAGTCGCCGGCAAAACCCCAATCGCGCTTGGCGTCAAGATTCCCCAGGAACAGATCCTGCTGAATACCCAGCTTGATTCGTGCTGCCGCTTTCGTAATCTTGCGCGTGACGAACGTCTCGCCTCGCCGGGGCGATTCATGGTTGAATAAAATGCCGTTACAGGCAAAGAGACCGTAGGCTTCTCGATAATTGACCGTCACCCAGTACGCGTAGACTTTGGCCGCTCCGTAGGGACTGCGGGGATAGAACGGCGTCGTTTCCCGCTGGGGTACGTCCTGCACTTTGCCGAACATCTCGCTCGACGAGGCTTGATAAAATTTCGGCCTCAGCCCTGACTCCCGAATGGCTTCCAGGAGGCGGATCGTGCCGAGCCCGGTAATCTCGCCGGTATATTCTGGAATATCGAAACTCACGCGCACGTGACTTTGTGCGCCCAAGTTGTAAATTTCATCGGGCTGGATCCTTCGGATGATGTGGTTCAGCGAACTCGCATCGTTGAGGTCGCCATATACCAGTTCGAGTCGTCGATGTGGAACGTGCGGATCCTCATAAATGGGATCGATGCGCCCCGTATTGAACGAACTCGACCGCCGAATAATACCGTATACCTCATAGCCCTTCCCGAGAAGAAACTCTGCCAGATACGATCCATCCTGGCCGGTAATCCCGGTGATCAGCGCTTTTTTCACAAATCCACTCCTTATGGTTCGTTAGAATCGCCAAATTATGGCTTGATTACATAGCGTTGTCTACAGGCTACGCTATCTTGCGCCGAACCTTCTCTCCACACTAGAATGTGTTCGCTGAAGGGGACGAGGGATCCTTGCAAATCTTGAAGACGATACCTATACGTCGGGGCATCATATTCGCCTATGTCATGTGTTGCGCCTTTTTCGTGGCCCACATCGTCAACGCGGTGATTGCCGAAGCCTTATCTGTTCCGGCAGGTCTGATAGGGCCATCGCCCGCCTCCGACCGAGAGACTCACGTGAACGCTGCTCTGCCTGTTTTAGTTGAGCGCATTCGGACCAGCGGACTCTTTCCCCTGCCGCCTGATCCCCTTGGCGTAAACGCCACTGGCTTCAGCGCAGCGCCTGCCCGTGCTCCGTTAAATCTGGCGTCGAAACTCAAGCTGCTGGGGGTGGTGATCGGCGATCGTGAAGGAGTTTCGGCGATCGTTGAAGAACTCTCCAGCAAACGCCAGTTATTTTTCAAGCTGCATGAACAGATCCCCGATGTGGGTGAGATCAGCGAAATCCGTCGGGACGGAATAGTTGTTCGTCAAGGCGATCAACAAGAGTTGCTGGAACTCGCCGCCTCGCAGAGCGAAAAGCCCCCGGTTGCCCCAGCCACAGCTGGGCCAGCCGTAGTTCCTGCGCCTGGAAGTCCGGTTCGTGCGGTGCTCGATCGGAGAGAAGTTGAGCAAG
>JANOOS010000013.1:0-4419 GCA_031421455.1 Nitrospira sp. | reverse complement strand
TGGAAGTCTTGCCTCAGGATCTGCGTGAGGGCCGCGCGGGGCGCTGCCTCATCGTCGATGATCAGGACGGTCGGTTTATGGTCGGAAATGGTTGGAATAAGAGCCGAAGGCATAGTGCCACTTGTATCTCTATACCCGCTGACGGTCAAGGAAAACGCGCGAATAGGCTGATGATTAGGCTGAAGGTTGATAGGCCGAAGGTTGAAGTGAAAAATCATGTGTCCGATTCGAACTCCGGCCTTCGGCCTTCAGCCTATCCACCTTCAGTCTCGAATTGTGGACTATGTTTCTCTCTCGTAACTTGGGTATAATCCGCCGATCTCTATTATTACCGGAGGAGTACCCATGGCTGAAAAAGACGACAAGAAGCGTGCGCTGGATCTGGCCCTATCCCAAATTGAGAAGCAATATGGGAAGGGGGCGATTATGAAACTGGGGGGAGCCGATGCCCGGGTGGATATTCCGGCGATTTCGACCGGATCCCTCGGACTCGATATTGCTCTGGGCGTCGGCGGGCTTCCCCGCGGCCGGGTATGCGAGATCTTTGGTCCCGAGTCTTCGGGCAAGACGACGTTGACCCTGCATGTGATTGCGGAGGCACAGAAGGCCGGTGGCACCGCGGCTTTTATCGATGCGGAGCATGCGCTGGATTTGACCTATGCCAAGAAGCTGGGTGTGCAGGTGGACGATCTATTGGTGTCGCAGCCCGACACTGGCGAACAGGCGTTGGAAATTGCCGAGACGCTTGTCCGGAGCGGGGCGATCGATGTCATTGTGGTGGACTCTGTCGCAGCGCTCGTGCCGAGAGCTGAAATTGAAGGTGAAATGGGCGATGCCCATATGGGGCTGCAAGCGCGACTCATGTCGCAGGCGCTTCGAAAGTTGACGGCGGCCATCTCCAAGTCGCAGACGACCCTGATCTTCATCAATCAGATTCGCATGAAGATCGGCGTAATGTTCGGTAACCCGGAGACCACCACCGGCGGCAATGCGCTCAAGTTCTACTCGTCCGTGCGGCTGGATATCCGGCGCATCGAGTCGATCAAGGAAGGGCAGGAGGTGACCGGCAGCCGCGTGCGTGTGAAGGTCGTGAAAAACAAGATGGCGCCTCCGTTCAAGCAAGCGGAGTTCGACATCATGTTCGCGCAGGGGATTTCAAAGACCGGCGAGTTAGTCGATCTCGGGGTCGAAAAGAAAGTGGTTGAGAAGTCCGGGGCCTGGTACTCCTATCAGGGCGAGCGGCTTGGGCAGGGACGTGACGCGGTGCGCGATTTTCTCTTCAGCAATCAGCCGTTGGCGCGTGAGATTGAAGGAAAGCTGCGCGACTTGGCCGCTCTGCCGGGTCATACGCCAGAAAAGCCCTCTGTCGCGCCGGTGAAAGACGAAAAGAAGACTGAGGAGAAACGCGAGGAGCGGCGGCCTCACAAGGTCGGAGCCTGATCAACAGCCACGCGAGACAGGCGGGATTAGCTGAACGAGTGAGAAGGGCGGAACCCGAAGTTCGAAGTTCCGGGGTCGAAGTTCCGAAAACCTCGAACCTCGAACCTCGAACTCTCCCTCGTCTCGCGTTTCACGCTTCACGGGTGTTGAGCAGGATCGGTGGTTGCAACTCGCGGTGCGCGCGCTGGCCCGCAGCGATCGCACGACGGCCCAGATCGAACGATTGCTCGCGGCGAAGGGGGCCTCCCCCGCGCAGACAAAAGCCACAGTTCGACGGCTGATCGCGTTGCGATACCTCGACGATGTTGCGTTTGCTGCGCGGTGGGCCGATCGGCGACTCGCCCGCATGCCGATGGGACGTGCGCGCCTGCAAGAAGAGCTGCTCGCCACTGGTTGTCCGGACCACATCGTGCAGGCGACGCTACGAGCTGCCTACCGCAAGGTGAGTGAACGGGACTTGGCCGTACAGGTGATCGCAACGGCTGGACGGACCAGTTCGGTACAGACGCTTGGCCGTATAGCGAGACTGTTGAGCCAACGGGGATTTGACGAGGACACGATTGAGACGGCATTGGGAATGCGGAATGATCAATGAGGAATTTTGAATTGTCGGGATTGAAAGAGGTCTCGATGCTGGAGACCGAAGTGTTCGGAACTTTAAATTCCGACCTTCAGCCTTCAGCCTTCAGCCTTCGGACTGCAGACTAAGGACAGTATGAAAAACAGCACCCAAGAATTGCGGCAAGCCTTCATTCGGTATTTCGAACAGCAAGGCCACCAAGCCGTGCCGAGTTCCGCCTTGATTCCTCAAGCCGATCCTACGTTGCTCTTCACCAATGCCGGGATGAATCAGTTTAAGCGGGTATTCCTCGGCGAGGAAACGCGCGGTTACAAACGTGCGGTCACCGTGCAGAAGTGTCTCCGCGCAGGGGGCAAACACAACGATTTGGAGAATGTCGGCTATACCAGACGTCACCATACGTTCTTTGAAATGCTGGGGAACTTCTCCTTCGGCGACTACTTTAAGAAAGATGCCATTCAGTTCGGCTGGGAGTTTTTGACCCAGACGGTCGGTTTGGCAAAGGATCGGATGTGGGTGACGATTTTCCGCGATGACGACGAAGCGGACCAGCTGTGGCAGAAGGTGGGGGTTTCTCCCTCGCGGATCATGCGGTGCGGCGAGAAGGATAATTTCTGGCAGATGGGGGATACCGGACCCTGTGGGCCCTGCTCGGAGCTGCATTTCGACCAGGGATCGTCGGTGCCGGGCGACGATCGGCCGAACGGCGAGGGCGATCGGGTCATTGAGATTTGGAATCTCGTCTTCATGCAGTTTAATCGGGATGCAGCAGGGACGCTGCATCCCTTGCCCAAGCCCAGCATCGATACGGGTATGGGCTTGGAACGGCTGGCGGCAGTGGCGCAAGGCGTCTACAGCAACTATGACAGCGATGTGTTCACACCGTTGCTGACCGCCGTGGCTGCCAGGGCGGGAGTTCGCTATGGGGAGCAAGACCAGACCGATCGGTCGATGCGTGTAGTGGCGGACCATCTTCGCGCGATCACGTTCTTGATGGCGGATGGCGTCCTGCCGTCGAACGAAGGGCGGGGCTATGTGTTGCGACGGATTCTACGCCGGGCTGCGCGGCATGGGCGGCTGCTGGGCATCGTCGAGCCTTTCCTCTATGGATTGACGGAGGCGGTCGTGAGTCAAATGGCCGGGGTCTATTCAGAAGTCCGAAGCGCGTCCGCGACGATTGCCGAAGCGACGAGAGGCGAAGAGGAGCGGTTTATCGCCACGCTCGACCAAGGGTTGCCGATTCTCAATGAGATGATTGCGAAGGCCCGCTCGACTGGGAACAAGGTTCTCACCGGTTCAGATGTGTTCAAGCTCTACGATACCTATGGGTTTCCGATGGACCTGATGGGAGAGGCTTGCCGCGAGCAGGGGATGACGCTCGATGAGGCGGGGTTCGATCAGGCCATTGAAGAACAGAGGAATCGCGCGCGTAAAACCGGTGGGTTCGTACAGGAGATTGCTCGGCCTGCGGTTGCGGAACTGGCCGGGCGCGTCGGGACAACGAAGTTTATCGGCTATGACCGCCTGGAGAGCGAGAGTCTCGTGCAGGCGATTTTGAAAGGCGACCGGTTGGTCAAGGAAGCGGCGGAAGGCGATGAAGTTGAAATCGTTCTGGATGTGACACCGTTCTACGCGGAAGGCGGCGGGCAGGTCGGCGATCGTGGCCTGTTGCTGGGCCATGATGGGCAGGTGGAGATTACGGAAACCACGAGGCCGGCGCCGACCGTGATTTTGCACAAGGGGACCGTGACGAAAGGGCGGATTCGCGAGGGCGAGGCTCTGCACATGGCCGTCAATGCCACGACGCGGCAGGATGCGCAGCGAAATCATACGGCTACCCACTTGCTGCATGCGGCATTACGCGATTTGCTGGGCCCTCACGTCAAACAGTATGGGTCGCTGGTCGGGCCGAATCGCTTGCGATTCGATTTTGCCCATTTCAGACCGCTGTCCTCCCGTGATGTGGATGAGATTGAAACCGTCGTGAACAACGAGGTGCGGAAGAACGAGCGGGTCGCGACCGAGGTGATGAGCATTCAGGATGCGGTGGCTAAGGGCGCGCTGGCCTTCTTTGGCGATAAGTACGGTGAGCAGGTGCGGGTTGTCACGGTCGAGTCTTTCAGCAAGGAGCTGTGCGGTGGAACGCACTGTCGACAGACGGGGGACATCGGCTTGTTCAGGCTTGTGTCGGAGACCGGCGTCGCGGCTGGTGTCCGCCGTATTGAGGCCCAGACAGGCAGCGGGGCGCTCGCGCAGATGAAACAGTTGGAAACCGACATTCGAGAACTCTCAAACCTGCTCAAGGTCGGCCAGTCTGAGCTGGTGGCCAAAACACGCAAGGTTATGACGCAGCTGAAAGATAAGGAACGTGAGCTGGAAGAGGTGAAATTGAAAATGGC
>JANOOS010000012.1:0-2016 GCA_031421455.1 Nitrospira sp. | reverse complement strand
TTTTCACGCCCGTGGGGTATGCCTGGCTCCATAGCCCCCCTGCAGCTCTCTTATTTCTCTCTTTAGAGGGCAGCCTGTTTGGTCTCCCATTGCGCGCGTCCAACGAATGCTGGTTCATCTGGTCTATTTGGTTTGTTTGGTTGATCGGACTGGAAATTCATCCAGAGGAACCAGACAGACCAGAAAGACCGGCTAACCAGACAGACGAGCCCGTGCGCGTTCCGCGAGCACAGAAGATCGTCAGCCTCCATCCCCTCCTCCCAACTCTCCCATTTCCCTCTTCAGAGGGCGGCCTGGATCGGTCCCAACGTGCGCGCGTCGAACGAGGCCCTTCCATTTTTCTCTGCTTCGCCCTGAGGGAGTCGCCAGACTGTCCTTCACTGCGCGCATCGGACGAGCACAGTTTCATCGTGCGCGTTCTGCGAGCAAGAAGGATGGTCTGGCGGCTCCCGATCCCCTCTATTCGAACAGCTTCCTCACCCCCGCCTTAATCTGGTCCAGGCCTTCGCGCAAGTCAGCCTCAAGGACATCGGCCTTGGCCTGCACTACCACGCGCTTGGCCTTGAGCTGGTCCTTAAACAACACCAGCTTGGTAAGCAGCTCCTCCTTCTTCCACTCCAACGTGACTTGCTGCTTAGCTTTCTCACTTTCAAACCGATCCTTGAGTGCCTCAAACTCAGCTTCAAGCTTGCTCGTCCGGCCCACGAGATCCTCCCAGACCTTGCCTGACTCAAACGTGGCCCCTCTTAGTTTCTGCTCGGCAATGAATTCGAACTCGTTCAGAGCCTTGAGAATCTTCGTCCTCTGTTCCTCAAACGTGTCACGGGCGTCCGCTTTACCGAGAGCCAATTGCACTTGAAGATGCTCGAGCTTGGCCTGCACCTCCAGCTTCACCTGCCCGGCTATTTCCTTCGATTTCTGTACATCGGTCTGAACTTGCTTGAGCAGATCCCCCAGCTGTTGCTTGCGCTGTTCCAGCCCCTGTAGCGCCTGATCTTTCGTCCGAGTGAGTTGCGCTTCCAGCGCCAAAGCCTGATGCTCCAACGCATCCATCTTCTTGTCGAACGACGCTCTGAGCTCTGTGATTCGCGACATGAGGCCCTCCTTTGTGTGAAAGGGAAAAGATACGCCAGCGGGTGGGGCAGAACGCTACCGGACAACAGTGGATTTCATTAAACTGTCTGCCTGAGGAGGGGAAAACCCCTGATACCCGCAGTGGCGCTCGGTGAGTTCCAAGACGGAAAAGGACTGACTGTCCACCATTTCCGGCACTGTGAAGATTTGTCGTAGTTGGCCGCCGCGAGCGCCGACGATCTGGCCGGTAAAGACCACCCCTTGTGTCTTCAACCGTTCAATCGCCTGCTCGATGTCTTCCACGCGCACCGCCACATGGTGGAACACTTGGTCGCCAAACTTATTGACCCAACCAGGGATGATGCTCGTGCGGCCCCGATCGTCGGAGTACGCTTGATCCACGAAGAGCGCGGGGTACCCAACCTTCCGATAGACCTTCGCATACCAGTCTTGATATTCAATCGTTTCACTGTACCCATATCCAAGCCTCGTGAATTCCTCCGCCCGCTGATCGATGTTCAACGTTCTCAACGTGAGATGGTCTGCGAGCGGATAGAAACCGACCCCCGCCTTGTCCAGCGAGTCCCGCAGCGCCTTGGCGGCCCGATTACCCGACACATAGTCGTCAATCATCCTGGCAATCAATGCATCGAGTTGAGCACTTTGATCCATGGCTTGCCTCATATCTAAAAGATGTTGGTCACTGGCCAATGGTCATTAGTCATTCGTCACTGGTCAACAACAAAGACTGCCTCACGATCTGCGTCCGCGTTCTCCCGTTGACCATTAACCATTGACCATTAACTGATGACCGATGTCTTTTCCCCTACTCTCCAAATTTGATCCCCTGGGCCAGCGGCAAATCGTGACCCCAATTAATCGTGTTCGTCTGCCGCCTCATATAGGCTTTCCAGGCATCCGAGCCGGCTTCGCGTCCTCCAC
>JANOOS010000011.1:0-5253 GCA_031421455.1 Nitrospira sp. | reverse complement strand
TGGGGGCCGATGTCGCAGCGACGAATGACGGGATTGTCCGCATCACGGTCGATCATATTTTCTCCGGCAAGGGCGTCTTCGTCGATCATGGCCTGGGGTTCTATACGATGTATTTCCATCTGTCGGAGATCTTGGTCAAAGACGGAGATTTGGTCACAGCGGGGCAAATCATTGGCAAAGTCGGTGCGACCGGCCGCGCCACAGGCCCGCATCTCCATTGGGGCGTCAAACTCAACGGCGCTCGCGTGAACCCCTACGCCCTCCTCGATTTACCATTCAAGAATGGTGTCACGCCTCCTACTGCTGTTATGGTTCCCACCCCTTAAACCTCGCCGACTCCGTAAGCTGGTCCGCCAGAGAATAGCTTAAGAGGCAGGTGTGCCAAGGCTCAACCGCTCACGTGCCCCTGGAGCGACCCTTGCGGACGCGACGGGACGAATCAATATTATCCTGGAGCCTGGGCCAAATACTCACCGGGCCACTTAGGTTAGACTGCCGTGCGCTGCGAGTTAATTATTGGGGATGGGTTAGTTTTTTGTGCGAAGCTTGGCGGTGAGATCCTCATAGATAGAATGCCGATGGCCGACGGCAATGAGGCGAATGACCCGCGCCTTGCGGTCGATCGCGTAGACAATTCGAAAGCGGCGGACACGATACTTCCACAAGCCGTGGAGTTCACGCATGAGGGGCTCCCCACACTCCGGATCGATCGCAATGTTACGAACAGCAGCTTTGATGGAGCGTTTCAGGTCGGGATGGAGAGGGCGGGTCACCTCAGCCACATGCGGAGGGATATCGGGACGGAAGGGATTCACGCAGTGCGACGCTTTTTAGCGGGGGTGAATGGCTCACCGAACACATCTTCAAAGGAGAGACCCTTCTTCCCAGCCTTATAGAATGCCTGGCTCCTGCCGATCTGTTTCATCAGGACAGGATCGCTCAACACATCCAGCGTCTCTTTCAGGCGTGCATACTCATGGACGTTGATCAAAATCGCAGCGGGACGGCCGTTCTTCGTGACCACGACCTCCTCCTCGCGCTCCTGCACGCCAGCCACCAGTTCGGGCAACCGCGTCTTCACCTCTGATAGGGATAATGTTTTCGCCATAACCCACCTCATAATCCATCATGACCACAATTCTGGTCATCAGAATACCCCGTCGGACAGGAGACCGTCAACCAGTAGAAGGAAGCGCCACGTGTGCCGCGAAGCGGGGCCGGCCTGGATTGCATCACGACGAGCGATTAGAAAAGACTCTCGACTCCTTTGTTTTCAACGCTGACGGCCGTGCCTGCGCGGCGCACCTGTTCCAGGCCTGCACGAGCCAGTGCATCGACACGCTCGTTGTCCGGGTGACCCGCGTGTCCCTTGACCCAACGCCATTCGATGGTATGGCCGGCAGCCAACGCATCCAGGCGCCGCCATAAATCTTCATTCTTCACGGGCGCTTTGCTTGCTGTTTTCCAGCCGCGTTGCTTCCAGCTATGTATCCATACACTGATGCCCTTTTGCACATACTGCGAATCGGTGTAGACGCACGCTTCCACCGGCCCTGTGAGCGACTGCAGGGCCTCAATGACGGCGAGCAACTCCATGCGATTGTTCGTGGTCGCAGGCTCGCCGCCGCACAGCTCCGTTTCGATCTGGCTGATGCGCAGCAGAGCGCCCCATCCTCCAGGTCCGGGATTGCCGCTACAGGCGCCATCAGTATAGATTTCAATCATTCGTCCACTGCCTCCGTCGGTTTCCCAGAGCCTTGGGATCAGGCCCCTTGGGTGTGATTAGGTGCAGGCCACGGATGCGGGGGTAGCGGGATAGAGGGATAGTCGGGGTAGCGGAATAGAAGTCGCAGACCTTTTTCCCGTACCCCGCTACCCCGTTGTCCCCCTTATCCCGTTCCTACGACCTTGGATTCAAGCAGTGACGAATCCTTGTGGGCAAGAAGCCCGACCCCTATAAGCCTTCAGCCTATCTACCTGAGTAGTTACGTGTGGACAACATATACGCTGCGCATGTAGGGCCTGTCACTCTTAAAAAAGACTCCCGGCGACTTTGTTTTTCCCCGACTCCATAAGCAAGCCGTTCCAGTCAGAGAATGGTCTGAGAGGCAGGTGTGCCAGAGCTCAATCGCTCACGTACCTACCGGAGCGACCCTAGGGAGTCCGACGGGGTCGTTGTTTGACTTGATACTTGGAGCAGATGAAGGAAACAGCGCGGTAGGGATTGATTCTCCTTTGCCAAGGTTACGGAGAATTTCTCCGGATTACCCCAGCTTCCGGCCTTCGTAGTCGAAGGGGCTACTTCGGCAGAGTAGGCCGTTACGGGGGGCTTCATTTTCCCATCCCGCCCAGTCCCCCGAGCAGCGGTATCAGCGCCTCTTCGCCAGGGCCTTTGCCGTTCTTCATATCGGCTTTGATCTCATCGAACAACTGATTCGCTTCAGGTCCGAGTGAACGGATGGTCTGTTCGAGGCGGCCCGACATGAGTTCTTGCTGAACCTGCGCCTCAGTGAGTTTGCCTGCCTTGATATTCTGATCGATCAGTTGAGAGAGCTGATGAAGTTTCTTGTGGAGATCCGGTGGGAGGGAGGTTAGAACCGCGGCAGCGTCACCGGAGGGATGGCCTTCAGTCGATTGAGCCGACACTGGAGCAACGGCAATGAGACTCATGGCGATGACGAACCAACGGGCATGTTGTTTCATGACGCTCTCCCATGTTTATAGAAACAGAGACGGTTTATTTAGTCTATCTTGTCTGTCTCGTCTGTCTGGTTAGTTTCGTTCAACCAAACACACGAGACAGACCGAATAGACCAGACAGACGAGATAGACCAAACAGACCAGTCTACTCGCTCGACTCGAAGCTCGACGGAGTCTTGTTGAGTACTGTCGCGGTGGCGCGGGAGAGGGCTTCGTCGTGTGCGTGGTCGTGGGTATAGACGCGGAATTGGACTAAGCGGGTCGGCAGCAGGTCCAGGAATTCTTCTAACGGCTCGGTCGAGATGGCTTTCGTGCTTGGGTCGTAGACATAGAGGGGGTTGCCGCGCCGGTCTTTCGGGTCCGGACGTGGGTCGAGCGGCGCCATGTCGACACGGAACTCGACTTTCTGGAGCCGCGCCGGCAATGCTTTTCTGATCTGTTTTTCGAAATGTTCGTGGCTGGGAAAGTCCATGCCTCGTTCCTGGCCCTTTTCCTTGAGCACGGCGCTGTAGGCCATCTTCCACTTCACGTCGCGTCCGAGAATCCTCTGCCATTCTGCGCCCAGTCGCCGTTCGGCGGCATGGCGCGAAGTTTTCCAGCCCCGTACCTGTTCAAGCAGGGACCAGTCGGTCAGCGTCAAGTAGTCGTCCATCTTCTTGCGAGGATCGTGGGGAAACAGGAGCTTCATGCTATCGCCGAAGATGTCGCGGAGGTGGATGTCGATCGCGCGCGTGGTCCGGTGATAGTAGACGTTGGAGTAGAGATACATGCGGGTATTGAGGAACATCTGCAGGGCGGGTAGGCCCGTCTTATGAATCGTGAATCCCTTGTCCGTGATGATCGTGTAGTGAATGAGCCTGGAGAGATCGACCGGGCCGACGGCCACGCCGCACATGTAGGAGTCGCGCAGGACATAGTCGAGGTTGTCTGCGGTATAGCTGCCGGAGATGACCGGCTGGAGCATGTTGAGCCATCGCGGAATGCGGGAATTGTCTTTGGTCTTTTCCTTGAGAATCACGTGCGCGATCTGATCGGGATTGAGTTCCTCGCCTTTGGCAAATGGGCCGGACGGGCTGCGCCGGATCTTGCGGATGATCGGGCCGAGATGGTCGCGGATGATGATCTGTCCGAGTTTTTCGTGACTGGCGCCGAAGGCATGCAAGTAGTTGTCGTCGAAGAAATGACAAAAGGGGCCGTGGCCGATGTCGTGCGCGAGCGCCGTCACGCGAAGAAATTCTTCGACATAGTTCGCCGACGGAACCTCTTTGACCGACTTTTTGAGAAACGGATAGAGATGCCGCGCAAAGCGGCCTGCCACATGCATGGTGCCGATCGAGTGGACGAAGCGGGTGTGTTCCGCTGAGGGGTAGACCCATCGGGCGCTTTGGAGTTGATAGATGTACCTGAGGCGCTGGACCCAGGGGGAGTCGATCAGATCTTTTTCCGTCCGTTCCTGTGGGTCCGCCACGGAGAAGGGTACGGTGAAGGAGACATATTGGTGGATCGGATCGGCGATCAGCGCCGACCCATCATAGGGAGCATTGGATTGATGGCTGAAGTGAGACATGGCGAGCGATCATCTTAGCGCACATCTTGCGGGGGCGGCAATGGTCCTCCCTGCTCCAGTGGATGCGACTGCCGATATCTGGCCACGAAATAGTAAGCGAGCGGATAGGCCAGTGCTGCACCGAGGAGGCTCAAGACGAATCCGCCAAGAACGAAGGGCATGGCGTAGGGTATGACCTGTGCGTAGATCGCGCCGAAACTCACATCTTGCCAGTCGAAGGAGGGGCTGTCCGATCGTCCGAGCAAGAGAGCGCCGACCCAGTAGGTGGCGCCAAGGATGGGGACCACGGTCCAAGGGTTGTTGAGAAAGGCGCCTGCCATGAGTGCGAGAAAGTTGAGGCCCAATGCCCAGGCGAAGAAGAACACCAAGACGGTGTGTAGTCCGTAGGCCGGAGAAAAACAAATGAAGACTCCGATAGCGAAGGCCAGTGCCGTTCGCTGCGGCGATTCCTTCAAGTGGAGAACCTGTTTCAGCAGCGATCGAAATGATGGAATCTTGGCCATAGCTGTCGTGGATGAAGTCGGTTAGCCCGCAGAATTCATGATGGTTCGTCGCGAAATCGTTGAGCCGCGTCGCGAGAGCGGCGCGCGGAGGCCAGGGGGCTGGCTCTGCCGTTCTCGGCAGTGCCTGTCCCACTTCGAGAACGGGTACAGGCGCCAGGAAGAAGGGCGCCAGTCCCCAACAGTACGTGGAGGGTCCGAGGGGCGAGCCCGCCGACCGAAGGCTCGTCGGAGCAGCGGATCGGCGATTGTAGTAGAAGCGTTCATGAATCCTGCGGGCTAGGTGAAATGTTCGTAACTGCGGTTCGCCAACCGGTGATGCCTGCCTTGAGGAGACAGGGTCTGTATCCCGAAGCGATGGGGGTGAATTTTCCCAATGCAGGTCAGGGAGAATCCTCGCTCGCCGGCTGATTGTTCGAGTCGCAGGCGCTGCCGTGGCGAAGCGGTAAAGAGCAATTCATAATCCTCGCCTCCGGTCAGCGCGAG
>JANOOS010000010.1:0-4228 GCA_031421455.1 Nitrospira sp. | reverse complement strand
CAGAATAGGGCGAGCACCGCGCCCCAGAACACCATCATATTGAGCGTCACCATCTTCGCCGCAAACGCAAAGTCCGGTGTAAAGGCCCAGGGAGAAACATCCGCCATCAACTCACTCACATGCCACGCCAACCGCCCGGAGGAACGGATATAGCCCATGAGACCCATGACCCATGTAAATGCCGCAGCCAATCCGAATAAACCCGCCATACCCCTGAGGGAAATCTTTCCCCACTGGACCGGCCCGTGGAGGAGCGCCCCCTTGAGCATCATGCGATTGATGATCACACCGGCTACAAGGACCGTCAACGTGGTTGCCGCCTGCGGCGACGACAGCCCGACGCGGAGCTTCGCCGGCAAATAGTACCCATAAACCGAGAGCCAGATAATGTTGACCGCTCCCAAGAAGAACAGCGCGCCGATGAGGATGTTCCCTTTCGAGACCCAGGGCACAACCATCGTTCGATTAGCGCGACGGTAATACAGAAAGCTCATGGTGGTCACGAGAATCATGATGTTGACTGCGCCATTCTTTGCCGACATCACTCCGTAGTTGCCGACCACGGGATGCGACGCTCCACCCATCGCCTTTACTTCACTGGCCGACATAAAGACGGTGTGCGGCGTCAGCCACACGAACAGAGCCACCATAAACACCGAGAGCAGTACTTGGTAATAGGGCTGATACCGCTCCCCTCCTTGAAGGCGCGCCATGCTCTGCCAGAGGTAAAAGTTGACGCCAAGGAAAAGGACACCGATCAAGATAGCCTGCACAACGAAGAGCCAGGTGAGCAATCCGCCCATCATCGTCACACCCATACTCTGGCTGAAGGAGTAGACCGATCGCATCAACCAGTAACCGGCAAAAGGCATCGGTAGTAATGCGATGACCGTGACAAATAAAAAGATATGCCCGACCCAATCGAAGTAGGCGCTCTCTTTTTCTGACTTGCTGGTAAAGAATCGATAACAAGCGTAGGCCATTACCACCGCGCCGCCGGACATAATGTTTGCCAGGAAGCGATGGACATTTAACGGATTCCACAGAGCCGAATGGAGCAGATGCCATCCGTTCCCCAAAAACTGCCCTTTTGCATCGACACCAGCCGGCGCCATCATGAAGGCCGACCAGGCATTTGCCAAGAGCAGCAGTGCCGTCCCAAACAGGTTGCTCAACAGACCGATCGATGCGTGAGCCCACTTCGAAGCCGGCTCAGTCAGCCGATTCCAGCTGTAGTAATAGGTGATGAGGAGCAGCGACTCTCCGAGAAACACGAAGGCATAGACCGGCATAAATGTTTTGAACGTCCCGCCCATATACCTCATGAAGCTGGGATAGAAATAGAGAAATATCCCCAGCATGATGCTCCCAACCACAGCCGTAACCGACAGGGCGAGGAGGGCGACTTTTGCCAAATCACGCGCGAGGCCGTCATAGCGAAGCGCGAGTTCTGGCTTTCTGCTGCTGAGCCCAAGAAATTCCAGCAACACACAAAAAATCGGCAACGCGAGAACAAACCCTCCGAAGTAGGTGTGGAGTTGCGTAACAAACCACACAACTAATCGGCTGTCGAACGACCCGATGCGCGAGTAAACGGTCTCCTGAGGAGAAGGCGCCGGAGGCCCATCGGGGATCCCCGGTGTCTTGAAATACAGATCGGTGGCGTCCTCGGCAAAGGATTGGCTCTGAAACCCCCAACCAATCTCTAAGGCAACGAGAACAGCCAGCAGTAGGACAGAATATCCGAACGCTCTAAACCATTGCTTCTTCATGAATATATTCTTAAATGGACTGTCCTCGTCGTTTGTCGTTCACGTGGGAATGGAGTTGCTGATTTCTAGCTTCATGTTTCATGTTGTCAGAAAACACTCTCCGAAAACTTGAAACTAGAAACTCGAAACCAGAAACTCACAACCTGAAACGCTTGAACGAAATTCGCTTCACGCGCCACTCGTTGACTTACCAAGGATTCCCATGACGAAGGGACATCGGAGCAAGGCACTCGACATCGTGTGCCCCTGTTGCTCTTCTACTTGCCGGCGAAATCCGAGATAGTAACAATACAACGCCATCATGCCTGTCACGAATCCGCCCACGGCCATGGCATAGACAGTGGGAATCCCCGGCTGTTTCAAGAGGAAAATCACACATCCTGCAGCCACAAGATAGTACGTCGCGGCAAAGGAAAGGCCAGGCCACCACCAATACTTGAGCAGTTCACCCGCCTTCGTCTGCAGCAAGCCTTGCGTCCAGGCCCCCTCTGGGCGAAGCCCGCCAAAGTAGGCACAAAGCGCGACCGCGCCCCCCAACAACGCCACAGCGGACAGTTGGACCAGGGCCGCCCACTGACTCGCCTCGACCAAGTGCCCCAGAGATGCGCCCAGTGCACCGACGACAAGACCGACTGCGACCCAAGGGCCGAACTCCATCGCATGACTGCCCACCATCGTACGGAGAGCCGCCCCGTCGGGAAATGTCGGAAATGGACGGCCCATGAGGGCCATTTTCTTTACATGACCGATCTCAAAGGCATCACGCGCGACAGAGGTACAAGCAATGATGATGGCCATCATGGCCGGCCCATCCGGATGTTTAAGATAGTCATATCCAACCAGCCAAAGCAGCGCCAAGACCAGCAGCGACAATTGCACCCCATAGACAAACCCAATCCAGCCGCCGAGCCAAAGCAGTACACGGCTCCCATCCTCTCTCAGGATCTTCCCCCAGGCAGTAGCCCGACCGACGCGATAGGCTAACAACGCCGTCACCAACGAGACAAGGCCGCTGACTACCAACAACACGATCGGTTCCGAAAGCGGCAACAGCAGCTTGGCCAACCGATAGACAGCGAAGGCCACCAACCCAGGCACAAACATGACGATGCGCTTTTTCTTGCGCACAGAGCGTTCAGTCACGGCCAGACTGAGGCTGGGTAACACTCGTAACGCCATTCGATGCAACATCTTTAACCTGTTAGGGGTAAAGGGTAAGGGGTAAGGGGATCCTTCGGCTCTTCTTTACCATAACCACCTCACCCCTCACTCCTTACCACTCACTTCTTCGGAGCGCCCATCCCGAAATAGCGCGCCTTCACTTCTTCCATCAGTGCGACGGTGATGCGCGTCTCGCCGCGATCCGCCACGGTCCGTTCTAATTCGATGCGTGCCATGGCGCGTACCGGCGCCGGCACCCTGTCCAATCGACGTTCTGCTTCAGGTTCCCACTCGATACGCTCGCCGGTCCTTGGACGGAGCAAGATGTCGTAGGTGACGACCCGTTCGCCTCTCACCCGCATATCCTGCTCGACTTCACCTCGCACGAGCGGGGCAAGATACGGAGGCATGCGGTCCAGCCGATGGATCGCATCATCGGTCCACGTCATCCGATCAACAAGCCCGCCTGGTTGACCGGCAGGGACATCGACCCCGACTCTTAATCCACAGCCGCGACATTCCGTCCGAATGAACCACTGGGGCGTCCCGTCCCCATACACACGTTCATCAACCCCTTCGGAATGCATCCAGCGACCGCAGCCACAGGTCAACATGGTGAAATACCGTGAGGGGTGAAGGGTAAGGGGTAAGGGGCCTCGGAATACGAGAATATCCACCACCTCTGCTTTGTATGCGCATCACTCATCACAGATCACCCATCACTTATCCGATTTTTCCCGGGTACAAGAGGTAGAGCATCGTGTAGGTGGCACTCCCGGTCACAAAGAGGACGCAATACACGACCATCGTGAACCGCCCGAGCGCCCGATGGCGCCGCGCGCCGTTCGGCCAGATCCGTTGGAGCGTCATTTCAACTGAGAACACAATGGCGATCACCGCCAATAAACTGAGATACACTTCGAATTTCCGCATCGAAAAATCGGCGGTGGCGATGCGCCAGAGAAACAACACCATGATCAGCGCCGTAAGGGTACCGAAAATCACCCCAATCTTTTTCCACGTCGTAAGCAGCAACGCTTCCTTAAGCGACCTGACACCATCGACTATTTGTTGCGCACGAAAGCCCAACACGATCATGTAGATCGCCATGATCAATCCGAGAATAACCAGAATGATATGCACGGTCAGCACAGGGATGAAGACATAATCATAGAGGGCTTGCGACCCGCCAAAGCCTTCTTTTCCCTCAAAGGCCAACACGCCTAATTGGCGAAATAAATAGTAGCTGATGAAGAACGCCAACATGGCGATCATTCCACCAAACATCATCCAGT
>JANOOS010000009.1:0-6628 GCA_031421455.1 Nitrospira sp. | reverse complement strand
GCATCCTGTTCACGATCGAAGCCCCGCCGGAGATTCTGCGCCATTGCATCGTAAAAGGATCCGTCACGGTTGACGGCATCAGCCTGACGATCAACCAGGTAACAGATCGTGGTTTCTCCGTCTCGATCATTCCGCACACGGCGAAGGTCACCACCCTGGGCCTCAAGCAAGTCGGCGATCAGGTCAATCTCGAATCAGATCTGATCGGGAAATACGTCGAGCGGCTGCTGCAGGAACGGGGACAACTTCCCGCCAAACCCGCTCCCGTCATTGACAAAGACTATCTCCAAAAACGCGGCCTCCTCTAACAGGATGTCCCAAAAGTCCGCCAGCCTGTCTTGTTCATTTGGTCTGTTCGGTCTGTCTGGTTCATCTGGTCTATCTGGTTTGTTTTGTTGCTTGACCCAGAGAAACCAAACAACCAAATAAACGAGACAGACCAGACAGACCGGGCTTGTTCCAGATGTGCAGGTCGGTGAAATTCCGTTGGGCTGAAATGGTTTTTCCGCAGTTGCTAGCAGGATAGTCGCGCGAGACTCGCGGGACGGGCGAGACGGGGGAGGGTTGATCTGGTTCATCTGGTCTCTCTGGTTCAACCAAAGAAACGAGACAGACCAGAGAGACCAGCCGGTCCTCGCGCGCCACGGTCCGCGGCGCATACGATAGCGGCCTTGATCTTTCCCGATGCCCGCGCTACTCTTCAACCAATGAACTGGAAGGACCGTATCACCATCGATCCGGAGAAGCGTGGCGGTAAGCCGTGCATTCGCGGCCTCCGTATGACTGTCTACGACGTACTGGAGTATCTCGCCTCCGGCATGAGCGAAGAAGAGATTCTCAGAGATTTCCCCGACCTCACTCGTGAAGACATTCGAGCCTGTCTTGCCTTTGCCGCCGATCGGGAACGGAAACTCGTGTCGATCCCACCGTCGTGAAGCTGCTCTTCGATCAGAATCTTTCCCATCGACTCATTCGAGCCTTACAACAGGAATATCCTGACTCTCGACATGTTCGGGATGTGGGTTTACGGGATGCCGCCGACGCTGTCGTCTGGCAGCATGCTGCTCAACATGGCTTTGCCATTGTGACGAAGGACGCCGATTTCCATCAGCGCAGCTTTCTCTATGGCCATCCTCCAAAAGTGATTTGGGTTCGGATCGGCAATGGTTCAACGGCCATGGTTGAAGCGTTGCTCCGCCGACGCATTGTAGAAGTTGGGGCATTCTCTTCCGATCCAGAGAGCGCTTTTCTAATTCTCGATTAGCAGGATGCTCCCAAAGTCCGCCAGCCTGTCTTGTTCATTTGGTCTGTTCGGTCTGTCTGGTCTATCTGGTTTGTCCAAGAAATGCACTCCAGAAAAATTCTGCTGAGCTGAAATGAATCAGGATGTCGGATAAAACTCTCGCGTCTAAACGTCTCACCGTGGATCGGCTGCTTTCGAAGCTTGGCATTGCCTCACGTGGCACGAGCCAGGAATGGGTTCGTGCGGGCCGAGTCCGCATCAATGGTCGAGTCATACGCGATCCGGCCACGTGGGTCTTGTGGCCCAAGGATTCTGTTTCGATTGATGACCAACCGACTCAAGACTCGGTGAAACGATTTTTCCTCTTTCACAAACCCAAAGGGGTCATCACGACGCACAGTGACGAAAAGGGCCGTAAGACGATCTTCGAATTGTTGTCGCCCGATCTGGGATATCTGCATGCAGTCGGGAGGCTCGATCAGGCGACCAGTGGGCTCCTCTTGCTCACCAATGATTCTGCACTGTCGAGCTTTCTCACCGATCCAACCCATAAAGTGATGCGGACCTACCTGGTTTCCGTGCGAGGAGAATTCACTGAGACGCAAGCCACAGCGGCCGTAGTCGGCGTGGTCGATGGTGGGGAGCGCCTCCAGTGCCACAGCGTGAAGATTCAAAAGAATTCCGGACGCGAATCACATCTGGAAGCGGTGCTGATCCAGGGCAAGAACCGTGAGATCAGAAGGCTGTTCAAGGCATTGGGGCATGAAGTGACTAGGCTCAGGCGCATTCAATACGGTCCCTTCAAACTAGAAGATATCCCATCAGGCGCATGGCGCGAGATTCCGATTGAGGATGTGAGGAAGGCGCTCCGGCTGTCCTAACGCGTGCTCGTCTGTCTGGTCTCTTTGGTCTGTTTCGTCTATCTCGTCTGGCACCAGACAGACCAGAGAGACGGGGTGACAACGAGACAGACGAAAATGTCTCGTCAAGGGCGTCGATTTGTTCGTGACGGAAGAGATGGATAAGTAGCTAGAAGGAAAAATGCCGAGCCCTCCATCCCTTCAATCGAGGCGAGCGGGTGAAAGTTTGCTGAAATGGAGTTCTCGTTCAGTCTCACCGGAGAAATCCAGAAAAGAAAATTTTACTCGCCGCACAAACTCTGCTATACCACACATACACTGACTAACATTTTGACATCGAAGGGGGGTGGAGTTCTCATGGCAGCGAAGAAAGCAGCAACAAAGAAGCCCGCAAAGAAGGCAGCGAAGAAGAAGTAGTCGTGCACTATGAGGAGGCGACGGTCACGTCGCCTCCTCACCTTCCCTCTTTCTCAATCTCCCTCAGACCCAAACCGCATCTCACACATGGCTCACCGCCAAGGTATTCCCACGCAGAGTTTTCTGCAGGCTCAGTCACCCGATAAAAAATATCACGTGGTAGAGGTTGTATTCCTGACCTGACCTTCAGGTGTGGGGAGGTGACTGTGTCTGAATGTGATCGGAGAAGAAGACCCTCGGCAGGCTGAGGCCACAAAACAAGGAGTCAGAGAGCAAAAAAATGGGGAGATGATGGCCACATCACCTCCCCATTTCCTCTGCGCCAGGGGAGAGCCCATAGCGTGAAGAAATCAGCGTGTGGATCTTAGCATGAACATTCCCATGGAAGTACGGCTAATATTTCAATGTAATCAATTACTTTCATGAACCCATTGTCAGGAGGCTTAGGCGAACAGGGAAGATGAAACGGGTCCAGTAAGACAAACTATGGGGTGTTCGCGAGAAGGACAGCACGATAAAAAGGATGGGAAGGGCTGCCTGATCGTCCTCCTGCTCACGGAACGCGCACGATAGGAATGTGCTCGTTCGACGCGCGCATTCGAGGATCGATCAGGCGGCCCTTTAAAATGAAGTAGGGAATTGAGAGGATGGCGCAGTGGAAGATCAATCAGCCGCCATCCCTGAAGAGAGACCGAGCAAGCTTGGAGGGAGGATGCGAGGGCAGACTAGACGGTCTTCTGTGCTCGCGCAACGCGCACATCTGCTCGTTTGTTTGGTTCCTTTGGTTTGTCTGGCTTATCTTGTTGTCTCACTCATCGGACCAATGAAACGAACAACACAAACCAGATAGACCAGACAAGCCTGCCGTTCGTCCCGCTGTTCTCTCACCCTCGCACATTGAGAAGCCACCCACCTTGTAACTTTACGTGAGCGATGGTGTCGGTTTCTTTGGGGGTGAGTTGGCCGGTTGCCTGCGAAGCCCGATGCGCAGTAGTTCTTGCAACAACTCTTGATAGGTATAGCCGGCTTTCTCTGCTGAATCTGCAAAATCTTCGTCGTGCGCAATTTGTGGATTCGGATTGGCTTCCAGCACGTACACCTGCTCCGCCGCGTCCATGCGCACGTCGATGCGGGCATAGCCGCTCAGGCCAAGGGCGCGATAGACCCGCTTCGCGAGATGTTGAATCTCCTCGGCTTTCCCTTCAGGAAGATTTCTGGCTTCCTCTGAACGAATCCCATACTTGGTTTGATACGTACGATTCCATTTGACTCGTTCGGTCGCAATCCGGCGGGCGTCCTCCGGCAGCTTGTCCATCATCAACTCCCACACAGGCAAGACGTGGACATGCCCATTGCCCATTACTCCGACATAGAATTCTCGCCCTTCGATGTACTGCTCGACGAGGGAGCCGGTCCCGACGCTTGCATGGATGAATTCGACTCGCTCCTTGAGTTTGTCGTCATCCTGGACAATGGACGCCTGCGAGATCCCGCGCGATGCTTCTTCGGTCACCGATTTGACGATGAGGGGAAAGGGCAGCCACTTCGGCCGCTTGACCCTCCGCCCCTGGGGCACCACCATGAAATCCGGGAACGGGATGCGATGGAACGAAAACAGCTTTTTCGAGAGGACTTTGTCGCGCGCCAGCATCAACCCCCGCGGGTTACAGCCCGTATAGGGCACGTGCAGCAGTTCCAGATACGACACGACGTTCTGATCGTACACCGCGACCCCGTCGAACTCTTCGAGTAGATTAAAGGCGATGTGCGGTTTCCAGTCTTCTATGGCCGATCGCAGCACCCCGAGATCGCTCTTGACTCCTAGAGGCTTCACGTCATGCCCGAGCGTGCGGAGCGTGGTGACGACATCGTATTCCGTCTTCCAGTCGGCGCTGGCCACGTCCTGCCCGGTGAGGGGCGCATCAGGAGGCACCAGATCCTCGTGCATCAAGACGAGGATGCGGAGCCGTTTCATAGCGCCACCTGATGCCGCCCGCTGCGCAAGTAGGTCATCGTGTGAACGGTGAGTAGAATCGTGAAATCCAACTTGGCCTGCTCTTCCGCAAGCGGCAAGTGCAAGTGGAGCTGACGGCAGCGCTGAATCATGTCCTCCAGGACTTGATCGATCGTATATTGATATTCGCCGGTCCAGGCAGCGACCTTGCGGCGCACCTCTTTGCGGAAGCGGTTCAAGAAGGTGGCAGCGCTCAGGTGCGTGGCATGGGCCGGGGCATCGGAAAACAGGCGCTTCAAGTCCGGATCGTAAAAAGACGGTCGTTCAATGCCGTAGTGCTTGCGCTTGCGCTCATAGTGCTCGCGCAGGGTTTTCTTCAGGTCGGGCAGCGGATCGACCTCCTCCTGCGTGACCACCTTGGGCGGCACTGCAGCCAGCCCCGCCATCAGCCCCTCGACATACTGCAGCTTCTTGAGCACCGGCCAGCCCTTGTAGCGGTCGGCCCAGGTCGAATCGGGCGTGAGCCAGACCGCAAAGGTCTCAGCAAAGTCTTCATCCGGATGGCTTTGCGCATACCACACATCGAGATGGCGCACGAAGCTCCGACTATAGGGCCGGGGGCGGTAATATTTGGGATAGGGCTCAGACGAGCGCCCAAAGATCTGTTGCCGACGGTGGAGCCGGCGGAGGCGATAGGCATTTTCGATGGCGTGGCCGGCCTCATGCCGCAAGATGCGCATGCACCAGTCTGGGGTCCCGCCTTCAACTTCGAGCATCTGGTCCAGTTCCAGTTTCGCGAGGCGTGGATGAGCCAGATAAAACGGCACGGCAATCCCCGGCACCCCATCCGGCGAAAACCATTCGTTGGACAGCCAACAGTGGGGACGGAAGAGGAGCTGACGGGCGTCGAGTTCGGCATAGAGTTGCTGGATCTGGGCGGACAGGAAGGCCCCGCCGAGAGTGAGGCCGAGTTGGCTCATCGGGAGGTTCAAGAGCTGCTCGTTGGACCACGAAGCCCATTCCGGCTCGTGATCATGGCTGTCAGACGCGGTCATTTACAGTCTCCGTCATCGTGGCATCGATGCATGAACCAACGTGGTATGTCACGTCGCATGGCACAAGGAAGCGACGGAATGGGCGAATCGAGAAGGGCATGGGAACCTCGCAGGGTAACTCATTCTAGGAGGGGGACTGAGGAAACCGCAAGGCGGGAATGGGCAGCCGGTCGTCCTCCTGCTCGCGGAACAGAGGAGGGGATGGAGCCTGGGCCTTCCGAACCACATGGCAGTGATGGATGAAAACGAAAGTCCGGTCGAGGTACATTTAACGAAGAACTGATAATATAACGTCAAGGGTTTTGCCGGCGTACGACATTGAGAACGGAATTGGTGGTTTACTGAATTGCGGGGAGCCCGTTCCCGCACCATAGACTAGGAGGTGCCTTATGGATCTATTTGATAAGGCTAGAAATGACATGGAGGCCGAAGTTAAGAAATCGTTCAAGTGGGTCGTGTTAACCGCCATCTGCGGGCTCGTGTTGTTGACGTTGTATGTCATGGTCAAGTAAGCCCGCTGAATGTTAATGAAGCTCCCCGCAGCAGCCTACTCCGCCGAAGTAGCCACTTCGGCTACGAAGGCCGGAAGCTGCGGGGTATCTTGCGAAATTTTCCGAAGCCACTACCCTCCTTCGCCAAGGCTACGGAGGGTTCTCCCCGCCTTCATTCCCGTAGCGGCCTACTCCGCCGAAGCAACCGCTTCGGCTGCGAAGGCTGGAAGCTACGGGGTATTCGGCGAAGGAGAATCAGCCTGTAGTCTGGTGAGCCTCAGTAGACCGGTCGCGTTGCCCGTTGTTCCAGTAGAGGAGTTGTTTTTCAACTCGCATAGTTCCAAGAAAGCGAGCCTAGAAGTTTTTTTAACGTCTCGCCCCCCGAAAACAGCAACAAGAGAGAAGGCAATCTGTTCCTGACACCATTTTTTCTTGCACTGAAGTGTCATGACCACGGTCATGTGCAATCAGCAGGAATCTTTCGAGGGCGGCTTGGAGGTTTTCGACGATTTCTTGGGCGATGATGTCGGGTACGATTTAAGGGAAATGGCTGCTGACACCTTTATTTCCCCTCGCGGCCGTAGGAATGAGTTGTGCCGAAGGGGTTG
>JANOOS010000008.1:0-6704 GCA_031421455.1 Nitrospira sp. | reverse complement strand
TCGCGCGTACCAAGCACCAAGTATTGTGTCGTCGTTTTCTCATCGCCGGTTTCGTACAGGGCGCTGGAATCCATGCTCGTCTTTGAGGAGAGATTTGCCACGGTGAGATAGAATTCCAATACCGGCTTCAACTGCATTAAGGTGTGGCGGAGGACCGGATAGGGTTTCAAGTCAAGCCCGGATGAAAAGGTAAAGACGGTCCCGACCAGCATGCCGTCTTCATCGAAAAAGTAGGACTCGTCGCCATGTGATGGACTTCGTCCGGCAGGGAGAAGCAGCTCTTGTCCGGCACCCCAGTCTTGTGATTTGAGGGTAGAGGCAGGATGTGTCTTGAGAAAGCCGGACTTTGAGGTGCAGAGGGTCGCGGGCTTCAGGAGGACCAGGTCGCTTTCAGAGGGCGGGAGAACCGGTTTTCGAGGCGAAGTGTCGCAGCCGTTCAGCAAAAGGCCCAGTCCCAGGCTGCAGACCACCCACAGTCGGAAGAGTACAGCATAAGGCTGCTGCTTGTTACGTGAATTCAAACTCACGAAGGGAGCATACACGAAAGGTGAAAGGGTTTGCCAAGGGGGTGACACAGCAACGCCCGCTCTCGTGAAGAAAGCGGGCGTTCAATCTAGGGCGGTACAATTGCGGAAGTTAGCGCCGCTGGCCATCCACCATTGAGTCTTCAGATGTATATCCGAAAAGGTAGGGCATCTTGCTGGTGATCGCGTAGAACGGTCGGTTTAAGCCGTAATCTGCCACGACTCCAATCGGGTGTAAGAGAAAGCCGGCCCAGCGCCAGGGGTTATCGCCAGGGGAAGCTCCGGCCGCCACATTGGTATAGACCAAAGACGTGGGGTCCATCACACTATAAATGCTAACCGGGGGGGTATAGCCTCCATCTGCATCGGCCATCGCCTGTTGCTCGCGGTTTCCGGCACAACCGACTGCGGTGGCCAGGAGGAGAATTCCCAAGGCAAGAGTTGTAGTCCGCATAGATGACCTCATTTGTCTTATAGAGTTCAGAGTCGATGGTCTCTCGGTAGACTGAAGTGTAGCCGAGGTCCGGTATTCTGTCCAGAATAGGAGCGGAACCGACAGTATCATGAATACTGTGGGTTTAGGCTATGGGGATGGGCTGGGAAAGGGGAGGATATGGTAGGCGGTACTGGTATCGAACCAGTGGCCTCTTCCGTGTGAAGGAAGCGCTCTACCCCTGAGCTAATCGCCTACGAGACGCAAAGTCTAGCATGGGGTTGTAAATCGGATCAACCGTGACGCCAGCGTTATGGAGTGCGAAGTCGCCTTGACATCCCCAAAATGCGCTTCCTACAATGCCACCGCGCTCGGTCTTTCTTTGGGGAGTTCCACTCGAATGCGTGAGGACATTGTCATTATTGGGGGCGGTCTGGCTGGGTCTGAAGCGGCATGGCAGGCAGCCAATCGTGGAGCGAAAGTGACGCTCTATGAAATGCGCCCCAAAGAGATGACGCCAGCGCACAAAACCGGTGGTCTGGCCGAGCTGGTTTGCTCGAATTCACTCGGTTCAGCGGATATCCTGAATGCTCCCGGCATTTTGAAAGAGGAAATGCGCCGCCTCAACTCGCTCATTATTCGGGTGGCGGATGAGGTGCGAGTGCCAGCCGGATCGGCCCTGGCCGTCGATCGCGAGCAGTTTTCACTCAAGATTACCCAGGCGCTGGAAGGGCATCCGAACGTTCGCATTCTGCATGAGGAGATCACCGAGATTCCAACCGACTGTCTCTGCATCCTGGCGACCGGCCCTTTGACATCCGCTAAACTGTCTCAGGCGATCGCGCAACTGACCCACACCAAGCATTTGTATTTTTACGATGCCATCTCCCCGATCGTGGATGCCGACTCTATCGACATGGATGTCGCGTTTCTCGCGTCCCGTTACGGCAAAGGCGGGGACGATTATCTCAACTGCCCTATGGACGAGCTTGCCTACAATGCTTTCTATAATGCATTGCTTGCGGCGGAGAAAGTCCAACCGAAAGAGTTCGAAAAGGCTGCCTACTTCGAAGGCTGTATCCCGATTGAGGTGATGGCCGAACGGGGCCGTCAGACCATGCAGTTCGGTCCATTGAAGCCGGTGGGCCTTGAGAATCCCAAGACCGGTGCGCGAGCCTATGCGGTGGTGCAGCTGAGGACGGAAAACGCCCATCGCTCCTGTTACAACCTCGTGGGGTTCCAAACCAAACTGACCTACGGAGAGCAGAAGCGGGTGTTTCGCATGATTCCCGGTCTTGAGCAGGCAGAGTTTCTGCGCTACGGCAGCCTGCATCGCAATACCTTTATTAATTCTCCCCAACTGTTGCACAATACCCTTCAGTTTAAAGCGCGCGGCACCCTCTTCTTTGCAGGACAGTTGGTCGGTGTTGAGGGCTATACGGACTCCGCCGCGATGGGAGGGCTCGCAGGAATCAACGCGGCCCGTGGTCTGGCAGGTTTGCCATTGGTCACGCCGCCACCTACCACAGCGCATGGCTGTCTCGTGTCGTATATTACGGCCACGGACCCTCGCCACTTTCAGCCGATGAATACGAATTTTGGGCTCTTCCCTCCGCTTGACCCACCGACGAGAGACAAGGAACGCAAACGACGGCTCACGGGACAACGGGCGCTTGAGGACTGGACGGCATGGATGACGCAATTCGAGCTTTCATGACGTTCCTCGATCTGGAGCGTCATGCGTCGCAGGAGACAATGCGCAACTACGCCTCGGACCTCCGGCAGTTTCAGGCCTTCATGAAGGCGGCGCATCCCGGCGTGCCCATGCTCGACCCTGCCACAGTGCAAACGGAGTCGATTCGGGCCTATCTTCACTGGCTGGATCGCAAGCGCGAAAAAAGCACCTCGATGGCCCGGAAACTCGCCTCCCTCCGCAGCTTCTATCGCTATCTGCAACGAGAGGGCAGGGTCGGTCTCAATCCTGCCGAGGCCATCAGGACACCGAAACAGCCAAAACATCTTCCTCGTGTGTTGAGTAAGGACGACGCGGCGGCATTGATGGAGTTTCCTGCCGGCGAAACAGGATCGTCGCTCCGAGACCGCGCGTTGCTGGAGACGCTCTATTCGACCGGGGCTCGCGTGAGTGAACTTGTGGGGATCAATCTCGACGATCTCCGCACGTCTGAAGGGCTGGTCCATCTGCGAGGAAAGGGCCGGAAGGAGCGCATCGTGCCGATCGGAGCGGTAGCGGTACAGGCAATCCACAACTATCGTGCTTCGCTGAAGCCATCAACCATCAACCATCGGCCATCAGCCCCCATTTTTTTGAATCTTAGAGGGGGACGATTAACAACCCGGAGCGTCGCCCGCATTGTGGCCCGCTATTCGAATCAGCTTACCGGTGGTTCCGTGAGCCCCCATACGCTGCGCCACTCCTTTGCCACCCATCTCCTCGATGAAGGGGCCGATCTGCGCTCGATCCAAGAGATGCTTGGGCATGTCTCATTGAGTACGACGCAAAAGTATACCCACCTGGCTACGGACCAGCTTCTGGCCGTCTATGATAAAACTCATCCGAGAGCAGGTCGCCCAGCCGGCGCGCGTATGGTGAAGGACGATAAGCCATGATCCTCTGTATCAGACACGATCCGAAGTTCGAAGTTCGAAGTTCGAGGTTCCGAAAGCCTCGAACCCTCGTCCGTCCCGCGATTCGCGCCTTTCACGCTTTTCTCGCAACGGGAGCTACCCATGAACAGACTGATTAAGAAAGCCAACGTCCTGATCGAAGCCTTGCCCTACATTCGCACCTTCAAGGGGAAGACGGTGGTTATCAAGTATGGCGGTCATGCGATGACCGATGCGCAGCTGAAAGAGAAGTTCGCCCAGGATGTCGTGCTTCTGAAATATGTAGGCCTCAATCCGGTCATCGTGCATGGTGGGGGTCCGCAGATCGACAAGATGCTTCAGCGCTTGGGTATCGAAGCCAAGTTTCGCCATGGAGTCCGGGTCACCGATGAAGCCACGATGGAAATTGTAGAGATGGTGTTGGCCGGCAAGATCAACATGGAAATCGTCGATCTCTTGAATCGCCATGGCGGCCTTGCGGTCGGTTTAAGTGGAAAGGATGGCGGGCTCATGCTGTCTCGACCGCTCACGGCCAAAGCCTGGGCGGCCAGTTTGGAAAAAGATCTCGACGACGGCGAGGAGGACGAGGACTTCGGCTTGGTCGGAGAGGTTCAGTCTATCGATCCCACGTTGGTGCGGAAACTTCAGCAGGATCATTACATTCCCGTCATCGCCCCGATTGGCACCAACCGGGAAGGAAACACGTACAACATCAATGCCGATCTGGTGGCCGGGGCGATGGCCGCTGCGCTGGGCGCGGAAAAGCTGGTGATGATGACCGATGTGAAGGGCATTCGCGATGCGAATGGGCGCCATCTCTCGACCGTCTCACGCAAAGATGTACAGCGGATGGTGAAGAAGGGCACGATCGGCGAAGGGATGTTGCCCAAGGTCCATGCCTGCTTGGATGCGCTCGGAGGAGGCGTCGGCAAAGCCCATATCATCGATGGCCGAATTCCTCATGCCATACTTCTCGAAGTGTTCACGCATAAAGGTATCGGGACCGAGATCACCGCATAACCAGGCGAGGGGCAAGTGGCGCGAGGCGAGAACATCGGCGATTGCAGCAGAAACGTCCATGAATAGTCCGGGCTAGTTGTGGTAACCCAGCGTCGTCGAATCACCCGCCATCTTGAGTCTCTCGTCGGAGAACGCCATCCTGAGACGAGTCCCCGCGCGCTTCGGAAGGCGGCGCACTATCTGGCCACGCAGTTTGCCAAGTTAGGATGGGTCACCAGCGGCCAGCCCGTGAATGCGTGGGGCAAGGTCTATCGCAATGTGGTAGCAACCAAGTATCCGGATCGGCTAGGCCGAGGAGGAGAGTTGCCCCCGCTCCTGATCGGGGCCCACTACGACACCGTATCCGGGTCGCCGGGTGCGGATGATAACGCGAGTGGGCTCGTGGTCCTCCTTGAGGTGGCGTTGCGTCTGCGCGCGCAATCTCTCGTGCGACCAATCTGGCTCGTGGCTTTCTGTCTTGAAGAGCAGGATCGGCTGGGAAGTCAGGCGTTCGTATCTCGCTTGAAAGCCGAACGATGTGAGTTGGCCGGTGCGATTATTTTAGAATGTGTCGGGTTTGCCAGGAGCGAGGCAGGCACGCAACAGAGCCCACCAGGTGTGCCCATTGCCGTTCCGACCCAGGGAGACTTTCTCGCCATTGTAGGCAACGAGGCATCCCGGTCTATGGTGCGCCAGCTCGAACAGGAGGCCCAGCGGCATGAAGATAAGCTTAAGACCCTGTCATTGGTGGTGCCGGGCCGAGGAGAGGCCATGCCCCATACCCGTCGTAGTGACCATGCCTCGTTCTGGGATGCAGGCTATGCAGCCGTAGTATTGACCGATACGGCAAATTTTAGAAATCCGCATTACCATCGTGAGACCGATACCCTGGACACGCTGAATCTCGAATTTCTCTCGAACGTAGCAGCGACGGTGACCGCAACCGCGACGCAGATCGCCGGAGTAGGACCATGAAGGAACGTCGCACGAAACTCCCTCCCAAAACCCGCCATCTCGTGACCGAGGTCTATGGCCGTCTCGACTATGGCGCACTGGGGCCGGTCTACTGTTATGAGGGCGGCGACGAGTTTTGGCGAGCGAAGCGGGGGCTCTGTGAACGGCTCGGGAGTCTAGTTGCCATGGCGTTGAGGCGGAAACTAAGGCGAGGCGGTCGCAGTCTCTATGTCGGTGCCGGGGTGGCGGAACTTCCTCCTTTGATCGTGGAAACGATGGAGCTGGGCCGGGCAGTGGAGCCCTATAATCTCCGGAGAGCCGAAGTCTCAGCCCTCAACCGTGCTTGCCATTCGATTCCCCTCACGTTCCATGCGGCTGATGTGGCCAGAGCGAAGGGCCGATACGATCATCTCTGGATAGTCAGTGTGCTGAATGACCCTGAGCGATTCCCGCATCTGTCTCCTCTGTCTTATGGACGAGGCAATCCTCTTACCCTCGACACCAGGAAATTCGAGAAAGAGCGCCGTATCGTGCGTGCGTTAGTCGCAAGTTGCATGGGCAAACTTGCCAGGCCTGGCCTTGTCACGACCACTACAGAAGAAGTCATATGGATTGCAGAATGGTGCCACCGGCATCGAGTACCCTACTTGGTCGGGAAACGCGACTATCCGACAGCGCTGGTGGGAGATCCGATATGTTTCATCAGGGTTGGTAAGGGGTGAAGGGTTAGGGGTGAGGTGTTGGTGGGTCAGACCTGAAAACCCGTTTTCGTCTTGGCCGGGTCGCCCATGTACTGGCCTGCGTACTTCACGTAGTTCTCCGCCGACTCCTTAATCCATGCGAGTTCTTCAGCCGTGACCGGTCGTTTCACCTTCGCGGGTGAACCAAGGATCAGGCTGTTGGGTGGGACGATGGTCTGTTCGGTAATCAGAGCGCCGGCCCCTACGACGGAGTTTTCTCCAATCACGGCGCCGTCCATGATGATGGCGCCCATCCCGATCAGCACACGGTCCTTGATCGTGCAGCCGTGGAGTATCACCCCATGGCCAATGGTCACCTCGTTGCCGATGATCAGCGGATGGGTATCGTGGGTGACATGGAGCATACAGAGATCCTGCACGTTCGTCCGGTCACCGATCCTGATATAGTGCACGTCTCCGCGAACGACG
>JANOOS010000007.1:0-3413 GCA_031421455.1 Nitrospira sp. | reverse complement strand
CCAACTACCAGTTAGCAGCAAGTTGGCAATCGGACTGCGTTGTATGGGCCGATGTAATTTTGTCCCGGGCTTGAGTGAGAGGATGGCGTTTGGAATTGTCCGAGGGGGGGTCGATGCGATTCTGCTTTCCGGCATGAGGAGTCCCAGCGATCCGAGTAGGTCCTGGATGAGTATATGAAGATTTGAGTCCGGTCGAGCCTGTGCATTCTGGTTGTCGGTCGTGACGAGCAAGAAGCTGGTGCGACTAGGCGTTGCCGCTGCGGTGAGTACCCAATGAAATGATGTGTCACTCAGCAGGATGAGGCGTGGTGTGGCACAGGGCTGTTCGGCCTGGACGTGAAGGGTTGTACTCTCGACCGATCGCAATTCCGTGAGTTGCTGAAAATAGGCGTAGCGGGTGAGCCATCGCTCTGGAAGTAAGGTTGTGAGCTGTTGAGGGGGCAGGGCTGCCACATACCAATCGGCTTGTAACAGTGAACCATCCCGCAGCAGGACTCCCGAGATGCGATCTCGTTCATAACGAAGCTGGGTCGCCGCACTGTTGCACACAATAGTCGCGCCGGCCTGGGTCAGTGTCTCGGTGATTGGCTGTATGAAACAAGACTGAAGCGAATCCTGCACGACCGAGACA
The DNA here is from genome assembly GCA_031421455.1 of Nitrospira sp. Lineage (GTDB taxonomy): Bacteria > Nitrospirota > Nitrospiria > Nitrospirales > Nitrospiraceae > Palsa-1315. The sequence goes on along the minus strand of JANOOS010000007.1, from coordinate 2,782 downwards.
CGGCTGTCCGGACGAGTGCTCAGGAACAGGGGTTTCATCGAGCGCACGAAGGCATCGGCGGACATCATGGCGAGGGTATTGCCGGTCAACCATCGCGCGAGAGAGTTCCAGACAAGGTCGCGGGTCTGCGAGCTTTGGCCGATTGATGTCAGCCATTCATCGGCGGTGCGCTGTTCCAGATCGGCAGGCAGTTCTGTATCGCCTTCCCATAGTTGTTCCACCCATGATGCCAGTTGCCATCGTTCCTTCCAGGGGATGCCTGCAAATCTCAGGAGATTTACCCATGAGTGAAGAGGCGCGGGGAAGGAGCTGCGCGGGTAATGAACGAGGGAGCCGTCAGGGAGACGAAACTCTAGTGGGATGGCTATTGCATCCGGCTGTCGTGAATTGGAATGGAGCGAGTGCAGCAACGCTTGTGTCGCGTGATGGCAGCCGAGGACGGTGAAGGGCTCAGGGTTGTTGTGCGTGCCTTGCTCGACGATCGTGACTCGATATCCAAGAAGGGCGAGGCGATAGGCGGTCGTGAGGCCGGCTGGGCCTCCACCAAGAATTACGACGGACTGAGTGGCGGTAGATGTCACGACATTCGGGAGCGGATCCACACAGCGGCGGCCACGGCTAGCCGACGACTGGTTGAGAGCCTGGCCCGAGGGCCGAATATCTGATGTCCAGGCTTCTCTATCCTTTGCAAAATGCGGAAATAGACGGCGCGCATGATTTCAGAGACAGTCAGTGCTCGTTGGTCCTGTGCCGGTAGGGCATCGAATGCCGCTTGTGCTTTCACATAGTACTCATGGGCTCTTGTGGTTTCAGAATGAAGCAACTTGTGGAGTTCTGCGTTTTCCTGACGCTGGAGGATGGTCTGATCGGTGCAGCCGAATTTTTGGAGGTCTTCTTCCGGCAGATAGATGCGGCCTTGAGCTGCGTCTGTTCCGATGTCCCGTAGAATGTTCGTCAGTTGAAACGCCATTCCGAGGGCGACGGCATAGTCCTGTGCCCTGGCCGACGTGGGGCCGAAGATATGGAGGCAGATGAGTCCCACGACCGACGCAACACGATAGCAGTAGACCGAGAGGTCTTGAAACGAAGCGTATCGTGCTGCGGTGAGGTCCATTTCGACGCCTTTGATGAGCTCATCGAAATAGGCCTGCGGGATAGCCAGTTGCCTGACATGGTAGGCCAAGCTGATAGTGACCGGGAAGGTCGGCGTGCCGCGATAGGCTGCTTCAAGCTCGATCCGCCACCGTTGCAGTTCATCCTGAGGGTTACTTCCTGCCGGAGGCTCATCGACCGCATTGTCGACTTCTTTACAGAAGGCATAGACCGTGTACATCGCGGCGCGCTGCTTTCTCGGAAGAAAGAGGAAGGAGTAATAGAAATTGCTTCCGCTCTTTTTGGTGAGAGCCGTGCAGTAGGCTTGCGCGTCGGTGACGGAAAGTGTCGTCATGGGCGTCGGTGAATCGGCAGTGGTCCAAGCCGGCGGGCCATGGATTCATGGATGTGGTGGTGATCTGACGGGTGCAGGATAGCCGCCAACAGTTCGATGCCGTCGATTAGGCGAGGGCCTGGTCTGCTGAAATAGGAGGAGGCATCCACTAAATACGTATGCTCGGCTAACGTAGGCGGAAGTTGCCATTGATCTGGTTGTTGCATCAGTTGGAGTAGCTCTGTGTGTGTCCGCTCAACGGAAAAGCCGCAGGGCATCACGATGAGGAGGTCCGGAGCCGCGGACAAGACCTCGTCCCAGGTCACAACTCGCGAGGGGCTCCCAGGCTGGGCGAGGACATCCTGGCCGCCGGCTAGCTGGACCATTTCAGGAACCCAATGGCCTGCGACAAACAATGGAGAGAGCCATTCGATACAGACTACGCGAGGGCAATGAGCAATGTTCTGGACGCGACGGTGCACCGCCTCGAGTCGGTCACGCAAGTGCGTAGCGAGACGATGGCCCTCCGTCGACCGTCCTGCAGCATCGCCGATCCGTACGACATCGTCGATCACGTCATTGACCGTACCGGGGTTCAATGTGAGGACGGTCGGTTGGTGAGGCATGGAGCGAAGGGCGTCATGCAGTTGGTCCGGCGTAATGGCGCAGACGTGGCAGAGGTCTTGAGATAGCACCAGATCGGGGCGCGCTTCTCGCATGAGGTGGTCTTTTAGCCGATAGAGCCGTTGTCCAGACGCAACAAGCTGACGCACTTGCCTGTCGATGTCATCGCTGGCCAGTCCATCAGAGGGAATCATCGGTTCAACCATGATGGGCACGCTTCTGACAGATGGCGGATAGTCGCACTCATGGCTGATCCCGACCAGTTCATCGTGCAGACCGAGTGCGGCAATAACCTCGGTTGCACTGGGAAGCAGAGAGCAGATTCTCATACCACTCGATTCTTATGCTGCAGGCCACAAACGTTCGCGGAGTTCGCTGAGGCGAACCTCTGAAAGACTGTGGATGACTGCATGGGCTTCATGCAGGTCATGGGTCAGGTGTGTGTTCGCTACGGCGAGAACTTTCATTCCCGCAGTTTTTGCGGCCCGGATGCCAGGGATGGAGTCCTCAATCACCAAACAGGATCCGGCGGTGATAGCCTGCTCTCGGCGTTGTCGATTTAATCCGTTGAGAGCGTGGAGAAATGGGTCCGGATCGGGCTTTCCTCTGGTCACGTCTTCCGCGCTGGTGATGTAAAGAAATTCTTTATGAAGCCCTGCCTGTTCAAGAATTACGTCGATCTCATGGCGGAGGGCGCCGGACGCGATGGCTAAAGGGTAGGTGGCGGCGGCT
>JANOOS010000006.1:0-9602 GCA_031421455.1 Nitrospira sp. | reverse complement strand
ATAGAATCCGAAGTTTTCTCCGAAACCGACCGATCCGACCGTAGCCGAGGTCTTTGCGTCTCTGGCCCTCACGGCCTGTAAGGTCGCGAACGTCTGCGGCTGCTTCGGGTCTGCGAAGAGCGGACGGAAGACATCGCCATCTGGAAACGGGATACCCACTGTCGAGCCAGATCCTTCTGCCGCTGAGGCCGGAGTGGCGGTCTCGTAACGACAATCGACAGGAGGAGTCACCTTGCCGCCCTCTGCTTCACCCGCCATGGCCACCGCCCCTCCGGTCACCCACAGCACGGTTCCCATCATCAGCATCCAACAGACCTTCACCTGAATGGCTCGAATCTTACAAAGATCCCCCACTGTATCTCCCCCTTCATTCGAGCTGCTTGCGCAAACCTCACAACAGTTGTTGCCACATATACTTGTTCCATAGAGGACCTTACACGCGTCGACCCTGAATGACACGAACCAGAATCACCACGACCGCGATGACCAAAAGGGCGTGAATGAATCCGCCCATGGTGTACGAGCTGACAAGACCCAGAATCCAGAGGACAACCAGGACAATTGCGATGGTTTCGAGCATGATATTTCTCCTTTTAGCAAACATTACCCATTCGTAATGGTTCGGCCCGCTGCCGCCTAATTAATACATCTGCTGGGAACACTCGAGTAGCATTGCAAGGCAGTCTCAGCGATCTAGCGCGGACAAGTCCGCTGCAACGTCGTAGACATATCCATCACTCTGTGACAAGGTGTGGGTCGATTTGAAATAACAGAGTAGCATTTTCGCCAAATAGACAGTGGTCAATAGAGAGCATCTTTCAATTGAGCCCGTAAGCCATACTATGCAGGGTGCAATTTACATGCGGGCGCACAACTGAATTCAAGCTGATCCACTACCGATGACGATGTGGAAGCCTTGTGTGAGAGGCGGCTAACTCAAAGGCAGTCTATCTGGAAGATGGCTCTGTCTTGTTTCCCTGATTCATCGAACCAAACAAACGAGATAGACCAGATCTCCGCCACGTCCCGCAAAATGGCTCCTGGCATTTTATCTTCTCCATAGAGACCTTCACCTCATGTTACCGAACACGCCACGCTTGGCTATAATCCCTCAACAATGACGAATCAGCCCGAACATCCAACAGAACCTCACGCCAGCCGGCTTGCACAAATTGTACTGATGGTCGGGACACTGGTCCTCGCGGCACTGCTCTTCAGCCCATTTCTTTCTCCCATCCTTTGGGCCGTCGTCCTGTCGTATGCACTCTATCCGCTGTATAGCCGAGTCCTCCGCGCCACCGGAGGACGGGAGGCGCTGAGCGCTTTTCTCATGTGCACGGTCATGACCATCGGACTCCTACTCCCACTTCTCTACATCATGCTCCTCGTCGCGCAGGATCTCACTGGTATGGTCTCCTCCCTGATAACCTATCTCCAGCATGGAGAAGGCCCCCTGGGGGGAAGCTGGCGGCGGTACCCAGTGATTGCGGGGTTCATGAAACAATTCCAGAACCTTGAGCGGCTGACAGGGACCGATCTGCGATTGAGTCTGGTGGAGGGTGTGGCCGATCTCGGGAAAGTCTTGATCCGGCAATCGACCAGCGTAGTTACAAATCTATTGCAGGGGGCGATTGCGTTCGGAATCGTGCTCTTGTCCGCGTTTTACTTTTTTCGTGACGGGAAGCACATTGTCGACTGGGCACAAGAGAATCTCCCGATCACACCGGAGCGCCAGCGGTTGGTCCTGAAGCGATTTGACGAAGTAGTCAAAGGCGCCGTGTACGGCAATACGATCGTGGCCTTGCTGGAAGGTTTCATCGGCGGGTTGGCGTTTTGGTTGGTGGGATTACCGTCCCCGATATTATGGGGCGCCGTGATGGCGATCACGGCATATATTCCGTTCGTGGGAGCCGCGCTGATCTGGTTTCCAGCCGCGATCTATTTGGCACTCCAAGGAGCGTATGTTCAGTCGGCTGTGCTCGTCGTCGCCGGGATTGTGCTGGCAGTGGTGATTGATGATCTGGCACGGAACATTATCGTGGGCAAAGCGTCGAAATTACACTCGTTGATCATGTTTTTTAGCGTAATAGGAGGTATTCAATTCTATGGTATTGTCGGCATCGTGGCCGGCCCTCTGGTCGTCGCAGTGGCTGTGACGCTTCTGGAGACATACCGAAACGAATAGTCCGCGCTAGTTCCAAGAAGGCCTAGACATCCGCCACGCGCAGGAAAATAGTTCCTTGTATTTTATCTTCTTCCCAATTGAACAGAAATATCTTCACATGCGTAATAAATGGTTAAGCCGTTCAAACAAGAAAGTGTAATGACTTATGGGGAGTCTTGCTACAGCAGAGAAAGCTCGCACTGTGGCGGAAGGCTACAGAACGAGGCGGGTCATCGAGTCTGTCTCGTCTATTTGGTTTGTTTGGTTTGTCTTGTTTATTTAGTTGGATCAGACTTACCGGATCAACCGGATGAACCAAATAAACCAGACAAACCAAATAGACCAAATCAACCAGTTAACTTCGCACAAGCACGACCGCGGCAAACAAGACAGCCAGTGTCAGGAGGAGCGAGCAGCGAGCGATCCAGGGAGACCATAGAACCAGAACGTGATCAAACCCGGTTCGGCTCTCCATGGGGATCTGCAATATCCGGCCGACACGAGGCCCGATGATGAGATCGTGAGTCACGATGAAGAGAAGAAGGATCGCCACAAGCCCCAGCTTGACGCTCAGGACCGTCGGCCATCTCGAGGGATTCATGATCGGAATCCCCCGTTCATGCAGCAACATGGGACCAGTGAGTAAGAGCGTGGCGATCGATCCCCACACCACCATGCGGAACCGCATGGCAATGGTCCGAAAAAGCAACGATCGCTGTGACGCGAACGGTTCGCGCTTGAGCACCGGTGCCAGCACAACCGACAAGAAGATCGTCCCGCCGATCCAGCTGACCGCCGCAAGCACATGGAGCCAGACCAGTAAGACCATCATTGCCGATGCCAATCCACCAACGGGCTACGTGCGACAAGCGCGAAACAAAGTTCTGAGTTCGAAGTTCTGAGTTCTGAGTTCGAAGTTCCAGAAACCTCGAACTTCGGACCTCGAACTCTCCCCCGTTTGGGCTTTCTTATCCCGCATATAACTCAGAACTCAGAACTCAGAACTTCTTCGTCAGGCTACCCCGTCTCGCCCGTCTTGCTTGGGTCAGGCCTCGGCGATGACGGCGTTCATAGATCATGCAAGTTAAGATTGAACTCGGGGCTCTTTGACGAGAGTGTGCCCTACAAACCCGGAAAACGTCAGGCAGACGGACGCGATCGCTAAGTAGTGCTTAAAGGTTCTTATCGCAAATTCCACATCTTTCACCTTGCTGTGTCTTTGCAGCAGCTCACGAATCTGCGGTTCAGTTTTGCAAAAATTTGTGAACCATGCATCGAGCGTTTTCGAATAAGACAAGGACGGCATCTTTTTCGGCTCGACAACATTGAAGTATTTCCTGAAGCATTTCATGTTAGAAGAAAAGTTCGGACAAGCTCCGTACGGGAAAATGTATTTCAGGAACCATCGATCCACTTTGTAGAACCTCGATTCCGAATAGATAGAATGCATCAGCGCCTGCCCGCCTGGATTCAGCGCCCTGGCAGTTTTCTCATACAAGCCATCGAAGTCGCTGATGTGCTCCAGCATGCCGATGGAAATGATGTAGTCGTACTTCCCTTCCATGTCATGAACATTGCTCAATTCCACCGAGACAAGGTCTTGCAAGTGCCTACGTTCAATTTCTTGTCTAATAAAACGATGCTGTGCGCTCGATAAGGTGAGACCTTTGGCGCGAACTCCAAATCTCTCTGCCATGAAAAACAATACCCCTCCCCACCCGCACCCCAAATCAAGCAGAGTTTTTCCTCGACTGTGTTCATCGATACCCATTCGCTCGGCATAGAATTCCAGCTTGTTCGTTTGAGCTGCCTGAAGAGTCTTGGTGTCTGGATCCCATTTCCCGCACGAATACATATGATGGCCCCGATCGAGCCAATAGTGGAAGAATGTATTCGAGTCGTCGTCGCTGTCGAACCAGTCGCTGAGGGAATAATGATTGTCCATGGTCGCATGTTGCCGAGGCTTCGTAAAATAACCGCCTCCTCTGGCTCGGACAACTGCCATCATGTCGAATATCGATAGATGTCGGAGAATCCGCAGAGAAGCCGCATAAACACAAATGCACAAGAATTCTTTGTAGTCTTCATCCTGTACTTCGATGAGCCCTTCCGAATATCCTTCCCCCAACCCCATATTTCCTTCCAGGAATATTCTCTGGAAGAGGCGCGCAGCATTGTGAAAAGACACGTCCACAATTCTTGAACCACTGCCGATCACTGGCTCAGGCACGCCATCAAAGGCAAACTGGAAACTGATATCAGGCCGTTCCTCCGCCACATAGGCACGGGTTACTTTCAAGAAAATTTGCTGCTCCTGTGTCAGTCCTCGCATAAACGAGTTCCCTTATCCGCACCATTCATGATCGCCTTTGCGAGTGAAGCGTCGTTCGGGAGTGGAGTTGCAGGTTTCTAGTTTCAGGTTTCATGTTGTCAGGAAACAGTCTCCGAAAACTTGAAACGCTCGAATTGCATCTGACCAGCCTTTCGGCGAGTCCAAGCTTGGATAACGCATAGATGAGCCACTTCGACGGATCGACGTTGTACCACTGGAGCCCGTTCCGATAGTCCCGTGGAAAGGTGTGATGGTAATTATGATAGCCCTCTCCTAGCGTAATGAGCGATACCCACCAGCTGTCCCGACTGGAATTGGAGCGGCTATAGGGCTGACTTCCCCATAGATGGCAGACGGAATTGATGCAGAACGTGGAGTTCAGCACCAAAAAGATCCGCCCGACACCAGCCAGCATGAAGCAGCCGACACCGCCAATCCAGCCGTTGTAGGCATAACCTACGAGAAACGGCAGCGCCAGCCCGGACAGGAGGAGGGGAACATACCAGCGGTGCTGCCACATCACCACGGGATCCTCGCACAGCCCTGGCGCATATCGTTCGATCCGGTGCGAGCGTTTTGTGAAGAGCCAGCCACAATGGCTGTGCCAAAATCCTCTCGTCGCATTGTACGGATCCTCCTCCTGGTCCACGCGCGCATGGTGCCGAGCATGGTTGGCGCCCCATTTCAGCGCCGAGTTCTCCATTGCCCAGCTGCCCGCGACCAGGAACGCAACCTTGACCCAGTCGGGGGACCGGAAGCTGTGATGGGCAATCATCCGGTGGTACCCCACGGTAATGCCTAGTCCACTGATGAGATAGAGCAGGCCGGCCAAAGCCCAGTCCAGCTTCGTATAGCCATGGACGTAGCCAAAGAGCGGCACTCCTATCAGAGCCGTCAATGTGACCAGAGAAAACAGCCCGATAGTCGGGATATCCAACGTTCTTGGGTCATCCTCTTCGACCGCATTCAGGTGACGGCCCATAGTCGAAACCTCCTTGCCCTTTGGGGGCGCTTCACAACTCGGAAACTTCGAACCCTGAACTTTGAACTTCGTGTCGCGCTTTTCCCGCCAGTCTCGCCCGTCTCGCTTGAGTTCGGGCAGATACCACTGGCGGGCTAAGCATTTGCGATAGTGGCCGTGACATTGACGAAGCGTCATGATGGCTGGTTTTTCTCGACTTCAAGACGGGAACACTTACCGGTTATGAGAACTTGTCAGGAAACTGCTTCGCCAACGCCGTCATGAGAGTATCTCCAATGACATAGACGTGTTGCCGCATCATCGACCAGGTTTCCTCTAGCTCTGTATATTTCTTATTCTTGTACTGGTTGATTTGGAGAACATGGTGGGCTCCATGCGCCGCGATCAGACCCCGAACGGTATCTTTCGGCAGGTAGTGAGGATTGACTCCGTTGAAGAATACGGCGATGTCGTCGGCATTGGCCGCCAAGCTGGCAAGCGCAGTATCTTGCCGGCGCGTATCCCCTGAGATGGTGGCCTCGGAATATACTTTGACCGCCGCATAATGGCTGGCCAGCAGGGTATAGAGCTTCTCAGACCTCGTTTCGCCGTAGAACGGCGAAAAGATGTTCGCTATCTGTTTTGCGTTGGTCAGAACTTGCTTGTCAGCGGCATCCCGCGCCGACGAATCGTTCGTCACATTGACCAATACGACGTGCTGAATCATAAAGATGTGCCCGAGCCAGAGTTCCCGAAAGGTCTGCTGCATCTCCGCCACACGGACCGGCTTCGCATCCCCGACTGATCGCGATTCTTGGTCACAGCCCACCAGGCCAACGAGCGCAAGTACCAGCACTACCATAGCCTGATGTATCTTGCTCATGCAGCTCTCCATTTCGGCGACCCGTTCTTCATTGCCCCAACCCTCCACCGCAATGCTACACAGTCGCAACAGCCGTGCCCGGCTTGCACGTACGGTTCTCCACAGACATTTCATTGATAGATACGGAGGTTAGACGACGGGAAAGAATACTGTGCGCGGTCGAAATTCTGGCGCATTCTTCTACAGCTTAGACCTGCCAAGAGATCGCTTGACTCGATACGAATAAACACAATGGGTTGCGCTGTCTAATTACTTGGACAGAACCATGATTGAAATGGGGCATTGCGGGTAGAGGGCGATGCGAGACTGGCGAGAAAAGCATGATAGGTGAAGCAGGCTGAAGACTGAAGGCGATAAATTATCTCGCATCAAAACCTTCAGTCTAAAAGCCTTCAGCCTATCTACCTGAGGAGTTACCACCATCCACCATTCCCCCTCACGGCAATCTGAGATTCGGGCACCAGTCCACTTCGGCTTGTATCGCAATCGCTTTCAATTGAGCGCAAACTGGCGGAGCGCCGATTTCCCGAACGACTTGCAGGCAGCGCATACAGATGAACTGGCAATGGGAGACGCAGGCGCGATCGGGGCAACTGCCTACATCGCCGATCCTCGCAACCTGCCGCGCGCAGTGCGTATGGGGGTCGAGTTCGATCAAGCTTTCGCGGTAACACCTCAGCACACTCAAGAACTTCGTCAGACTTTCGACAGGCCGCTCATCGATCAACACATGGACGTCCGGAAGCTCGGCAGCCGCCTCAATCAGCCGCTCCACGAGATCGAACGACAGAGACAGATCCGGAAAGATCGCCACGTACGCCATCGTCCGGTCCCCCGTCTCAATCCGAAACATCGGAGCTGAACGGTATAAGCTGAGCACGAGGGGCAATGACTCAGACTTGGAATTGGGAACCCGCAAGGCTAAACGCATAAGAGAACTCCCTGGCAAGGGGCGAGAAGCGGGGGTAACGGGATAGTAGGGGTAACGGCTACCCCGCTACCCCCCGTACCCCTTTACCTCAACCGGAGCTTCTCGCCTTAGCAACCGGTTTCCACGGCAACAGCGCGGCAGGTCCGAAGTAGGCCACCGCATCCTTGTGATTGGAAAACATCTTCTTGAACGGCCCCATCTCCTGATTTGTCACGTACTGCAAGGTGAGGATGATCCGTTCCTCGTCCTTGCCGAGTGGCGTGACGGCATGCCAGAGTTTGTCGCCATTGAACAACACGAACGTTCCAGGGTCCATGGCAATCCTCGTTTCCCTGATTTCTTCGGTCTCTCCATGCTTTCGGACGCGGGCTACCAGCCGGCACTGTTCCGATCGCTCGACCAGGCCGATTAACACCGTGTAGCGCCTTCCTTTGTAGTAGGACGTATCGTAATGAAACCCGATGTGATCGCCGGGTTGCTGATAATAGTAGAGCGCGCACGAATGGGGATCGTTTTCGGGACAGAGCAGGAGGGGAGCCTCCACGAGTCGGCTCAGGAACAGGAGCAACGCCGGCGAGCGATAGAGGGAGAGGATGGCTGGCGCCTGGCGCAGTATCGCGTAGAAACTAACGCTGGCTCCCTTCTTGTGTCCGGGAACGTAATTCCGATTCACGTCAGGCGTCAGCATATCCACCTCGTGGAGAAGCTGATCGACCACGGGCTGAATGAGGAAATGTTCCAGCACGACAAACTCGTTCTGATCGCGGTAGCTACGACGTGTTTCCGCGAGATCCACCCCTTCAATGGCTCGCTCAATCCCCCGTTCGATACTGGGCTTCAGATGCCGCATCATCTCTCCCCGATCAGATAGGTACCCCAGGCTGCCTCTTTCAGGGACTCGTCATCGCCTGAGCCTGACACATGACCCGTCATTGGTCAGCGCTCAATGGCAAGGAGATGGTCACTGGTCAATAGTTATCGGTCAAGAGATGCGTGATGCTGGGTGGCCACTTCCCTTGCATATGACTTCATCACAATCTATTGATCTATAACCATTGACCACTGACCTTCATGCTTGTTTGCGACAGCACTATGCATCAGCAACAGCTGTGCCTGGACCTATACACGACGCTCTTCTCAGATATTTCATCGGTAGGTACGGAGGTCCGCCCAGGGGAGAGAATTCAGCCTCTCAACGGACTGTTGGGGACAGGCACCCTTCTGTTGGCACCTGTCCCCTGCCTTCGCATCGCCGATCTCGCACCCCCTCCCTCACCCTCCCCTATATTATGGGGGAGGGATGGGTGGGGACGACGAACCGTCATGAAACATGCCGGCTAGTTCGCCTTCATGGATACCGGTATGGACTGCGCCGGGATCTGCTCCTCGGCTTGCTGCGTAGCCGGCACCTGCCCGCCCAACGGTAAGATCGCCCGGCTGTCGCGGTCGAGCACCGTCAGTGTCCCCCAGTGACCGGCGTCGAGATACCCCGGTCTCTGGTTCAGCCACAGATAGTTGCCAGGGATCCCATTCGGACCTCCGGCCCCACCATGCAGCCAGGCATTGATCACCTCGGTGCCGCCGAACTCCATGGTGCTCACGAGATCCCCTCCGCTCATGTAGGGTTCGTGCTTCCATTCATGGCCCGACACGCTGAACAATTGCACCTGTTCGCTAAAGGCGCCGATCACGTGAATCACGACCGGATCGCCCACATGCGCTGCGATGCTCGGAGTCACCGGCTGGTCGCCAGCCTTGACGCAGACGAGTACCTCGCTGTACGCACAGCCCTTCTCGATTCGATAATCGGTCGGTTCGGACCGGTAGTTCACGGCTGTCACGCCTGCCACCTTTTGGATATAGGGCATGAAGCTGGTGCCGATGATGTTGTCTTCGTCCTGGAACAGGAGGGCGAAGGACCGATAGTTCTGTCGAACCTCGTTGCCCGGCTGGCTCCGATCCACAATCACATCCGCTCGCCAGGAGCTCTTCTGAGCCAGATCTTCGCCGGTCGCCGGATCCCGATACTGCGATCCTCGCGGCCCGATGATGATCGCCCCAAAGAGTCCGTTCCGCGGATTTTCAATCACGTTCCCCCAATCCTGAATCAGGGCGGCATTCTCCCCGAACTCCGGATGGGCGAAGAACGTGTAGGTTTTCCTCTGCCCGGGCGCCACGGTCTGATCGCCAGGGTTGTTCCCAGCATTGATCCCCATCGATTCCTTGGGATCGAATGCCACATGGTCTACGTGGAACCCAGCCCGCTCCTTGGCCATCTCGTTCTTAAGATTGACCTTGATGCAATCGCCCACGTTCACATGCAGGGTCAAT
>JANOOS010000005.1:0-3595 GCA_031421455.1 Nitrospira sp. | reverse complement strand
CAATAAAATGCGCAGCGCCCTGACATCGGTGGGAGCGGTAGAACCCACCGATGTTAACCCAGCCATCGGTTGGATCCCCTTGGAACGGTCGAGGGCGATGCTGACGGTCTGGAGCAGATCCGACTTCCTGATGGGTTTGATCAAATAGCCGCCCAGCCCTAGATCGTAGGTGCGGGCGATGTCGTCGGCCCAATGGTCGGAGGCCAGCATCACAATCGTCAGATTCTTGGGAGGGCTGTCTCGTCTGATCTCTTCGACCACTTGGAACCCATCCATTTCCGGCATGCGACAGTCGAGGAGCACAAGATTATAGGGTCGTCCAGAAGCAGCGGCTCGCCGCCATTCAGCTACAGCTTCGCGGCCGGATCCAGCATCCATCACCTCTGCTCCTAAGGCAGCCAAGGTTTCTCGAAGGATCAGGCGGTTGGTGGCATGATCATCAACCACGAGAGTTTTGACCCCTTGAAGATTGAGTGGGACCATGTCATGTGCAGGTGTGGGATTCTGTTGCACCTCCAACTGCACACAGCAATGAAATGTGCTGCCATCTCCGAGGGTGCTCTCGACCCAGATTCGTCCGTTCATGAGCTCGGCTATTTGCTTTGAAATGGTCAGGCCTAAACCGGTCCCCCCATACTTACGTGTTGTTGAAGCGTGTGCTTGTGTGAAACTTTCAAAAATAGAACCGAGCTTGTCGGACGGAATGCCGATTCCCGTATCGCTGACAGAAAATCTGAGGGCTCCCGGCGTGGGGAGTTCCGGATCCTGCATGACCTGCACCGTGACGGACCCGCTGTCGGTGAATTTGATCGCGTTGCCGATCAGGTTGATGAGGATCTGGTGTAGTCGGTTAGGGTCTCCGATCATCGCGCAGGGAACGTCAGGCGAAAGATGGCAGGCGAGTTCGAGGCCTTTTTCATTGGCCCGCATGGCGAGAATCTCGATGGCTTTTTCAAGCAAGTCACTCAAATCAAAGTCGGTTGATTCCAGCTCCAGATGGCCGACCTCGACTTTTGACAGGTCGAGGATGTCGTTGATCAGACTCAAGAGGTTTCCTCCGGCGCGGCGGAAAATTCGCAAGTACTTTCGTTGCTCAGGAGTCAGATCCGTTTCCCATAGCAGATCAGCCATCCCGATAATCGCGTTCATGGGCGTCCGAATCTCGTGGCTCACGCTGGCGAGGAACTCGCTCTTGGCGCGGCTGGCCACCTCCGCCGCCTCTTTTGCGACCAGGAGCGTTTGTTCCGCTTCCTGACGCTCGAGAGCTTCGCGTTTCCGGCTAGCCCGTTCTTGTTTAAGCGCAGCTTGAACTCGTGCCAGCGATGTTTGTGGCCGGCGTGATTTTGGTGGAGACTTGTATCTGGAGGAGTTTGTGGTCCGGGGCATGGTCAGCGTAATTTAGCTCAAGACCGTGGATGCCGACCTCTCGGCACCGATCGATCGTTAGTCCTCGTGGGAGTGCGGGACGAGAGAGAGTGTGCCTGCTTGCTTAGCCCGATTGCGGCCTTCTTGCTTGGCTTGATAGAGCGCTTGATCAGCCGCCTTGATCAAATCCGTAGGGGAACTATTCCGGCTGGGGATCATACTGGCGAAACCCGCGCTGATGGTGGTGCAACCCCCGTCGGAGTGCGTAATGCCGAGGGCTTCAATTCGCTCCCGAAGCGTTTCCGCCACCTGTGCCGCTCCGTCCGTACGGGTGCCGGGAAGCACGATCACGAATTCGTCGCCGCCATACCGAGCGACAAGGTCGCCTGGTCTGTTGACGGCACCGGAAATAGCGGCGGCAACCTGCCGGAGGCATTCGTCGCCAGACGTATGGCCAAGGGTATCGTTATAGGATTTGAACCGGTCGATGTCGAGCATGATTAGAGAGAGTGGCGTCAATTCGCGGACGGCACGGCGCCATTCCTGGTCTAAGAAATCGTCAAATTGCCTTCGGTTAGTAATGCCGGTGAGACCGTCAAGGCTGGACAGGCGCAGCAGCATCTGATTCGCTTCCTGGAGTTGCCGCATGACTTCAAGGAGTTCCTGCTCCCTAGCCCTCCGCCGGTCGATTTCGTGGACCAGCCGCAACACCGATCGGACACGAGTCAAGATTTCGCTCTTGTTGATGGGTTTCCCGATGTAGTCGAGCGCGCCAGCGGCAAAAGCAAGTTGGAGATCGACGGGATCGGTCTTCACCGTAACCATCATGATGGGCGTGTCGCGGAACCGTTCGACCGCCTTGATCTGGCGGCAGGCTTCGATGCCGCTCATCTCCGGCATGACGATGTCCATGAGAATCAGATCGACTCGAGATCCGGCGGCATGCTTCCCGTCATCGAGCCCCAGAAGACGAAACGCGGCAGCGGCCGAGTCGGCAACCAGGAGATCGTCATAGCCGGCAGCCGAGAGGATCGACTGAAGCAAAATGCGGTCGTCCGCCGAGTCATCAACGATTAAGATACCCATGTGTTGTCTATCCAGTGAGTAGGAGTTGCGCGCTTGAAAAATCGTAGCAGTTAGTCCGGGTAAACTCCAGGATAAAGCTTTTTGACGCAATGTTGACAGATGCCGTGGCTGAATTCGGCCTCGGAATGTTCGCCGATATACTCCTCCAACTGTTGCCAGAATCCACCATCATTGCGAATCTTTTTACAGGATGCGCAGATCGGGATGAGGCCTCTGAGGACTTTGACATCCCGTAGCGCTTTCTGCAGCTCATCATTGCTTCGACGGAGCTCCCCCTCACGTGTTTTGCGGCAGTCCATTTCCTTTTTCAATGCCAGCGCGGAAGCGACACGTGCCAAGAGTTCCACGCTGTTTACCGGTTTGGTAATGTAATCAATCGCTCCCGCCGCAAAAGCGGCTTGGAGATTCGAGTGGTCGTTTTTGGCCGTGACCATGATGATAGGAATATCACTAAGGTGCGGTCGGCCTTTGATCTGGCGACAGGCTTCGACTCCATCCATCTCAGGCATCAGAACATCCATCAGAATCAAATCGATCCGGGTGGGCGGCTCCTGACCGTCCATGTCGAGTATGGAGAACGCAGCCTTTGCCGAGTCGGCGCTCAGAAGATCCGTATGGCCTGATTTTTCAAGAAATGCGCGGAGGAGTACCTGCTGATCTGGAGAATCGTCAACGATAAGAATGCCCATGCGACTCCTGGAATATGCGCGCACAGAATGTGCGTGCAATCACCTTTCAGTATAGCAGGCGCTAATTGGGCTATTGGAGCTTGGCGCGGACGAGGTCGCTGATCTGCTTGCCGTCTACAGATTGGCCTGCCACACGAACCATCACGGCTTTCATCACCGCGCCCATCTCTTTCAGAGATTGAGCGCCGGTTTCCTGAATGACTATGTCCACAACAGTAGAGAGTTGATCGAGAGAGAGGGCTGGAGGAAGATACGATTCGAGAATGGTGATTTCCTGTCGTTCTTTTGCTGCGAGTTCTGCTCGGTTACCTTTCTCAAACTGTTCAACCGATTCCCGTCGCTGCTTGATCATGGTCGTCATCACGCGGCTCATTTCGACATCGTCGAGATCCTTCTTGACCTCCAGTTCCCTATACATCACGGCGGCCTTGATCATGCGAATGACGTCCATCCGC
>JANOOS010000004.1:0-10389 GCA_031421455.1 Nitrospira sp. | reverse complement strand
TTTTTGGATGACGGTATGGCCGGCCTGACGGAGGACGGCGGTGAGGGAGGGAAGGCTCAAATAGGGCTCGGAAGGGAACCAATCCGGCGGGTAGATGAGCAGAACCTTCATCTTCCGGCCGCTGGTGGCTTCGGAGGCTTCGCGATGGAGCAGAATAAGCTCCTTTGAAGCCCGTTCGCCCTTCGAATACTCAATCCGCATTCCGGCCTGATCCTTTTCTGAGCGCTGCCGCGGATGACAAGAAACAGTCAGAAAGCCAATGGGTTACGGGGGTATTGTACGGGGGCAGAAGAAGCAGAAGCAAGAGTGGGAGGGGGCGGACAGCCTGGCTGCTTTCGCTTAAGGCCAGGGCCTTGTTGGCCGCCGTAAACCTCACTGCCGCTTGGCAGCGCAACTTGGTCCATCCCAAGCCATGCTTGAATGGACCTTCGAACAAGCGCTGCCACCTGCCTACTGCAGGCCACTACCGTTCGGCAACGGCGGACTCAACAAGGCCCTGATGCCCGCTCAAGTAGCCAGTCTGTCCCCCTACAATAATGTGGAGGGGGCAAAGAGAACCGGAGTGGCCAGGTGCCCTCCTTGCTCGCAGAATAATGGAGGGGATGGAGCCTGATGATCTTTCTGTGCTCGCGCAACGCGCGGCCTCCGAAGGCCCTCGTTGGACGCGCGCACGATGGGAAAACGCCAGGTCACCCCTCCAATGCGAGTAGAAGAAGAAAGTCATAGGGCTCGATGCATCTGCACATCTAGAGATAGACCAAACCGACCATGAAAAAGTAGAATGAGCTGGCTCCGTCTCTTTACCCTCATTGACTGCCATTAAGGAGACGAACGCTGCGCATGAAGAACCCTCCTCATCCAGGATTGTCGGTGCGGCATGACTGCCTCGAACCGCTGGGGCTTTCCGTGGCGGAAGGGGCTAAGGATTGGCTGTCACGCGACAGGCCATGAATAACCTGGTCAGCGGCAAGGCCGGGATTTCAGCCGAAATGGTGATCCGCCTCGAAAAAGCCTTTGGAGGAGGCGCGGAGACATGGCTGCGGATGCAGGCGGCCTATGACCTGACCCAAGTGGAGAAACATCTTGGAAGAATCACGGTTCAGCGCGTGAAAGACGCATTGTCATCGGCCTAAATCCGGTCGGGTCAGGGATCCGTGCGGCTCCATGTAAGTCCGAGAATGGGCTGCCATGAGAAATGTGTGATTGCAAGACCTGACCCTGATTCGGCGTGAGCCATCTCACGCCGTTGGCGTTCGAGCAACGGGTCAGTGACTCTTAACCTGGTGTCCACAAAACCTGGTGGAATAAGGGACATGGAATAAGGGACAGGTCTTGCAATCAAACATTTTTGGCACAGGGCGGTCCAGCCTTCTTCGTCGCTCACCCCTTACTCCTCAATATTCACTCTCCCCGCATATGGGATTTCCACATCTCTCCGAGCGGCTCGGTTAATCACGAACGGAAAGACCGCACATCCACCCACACCAGATATTCCTTGTTCTTCGTCCCAAATTTCTGTTGACAGGACTGGGCACAATCCGCAATCGTGCCTCTGATTCCCCCAACGCGGAGAGACCGATAGAATGGACATCACAATCATTCGAGATGCTGTGACCCGGCACGAGCTGAATGACATGGCAAAACAGCAGTTCGGAGATATGGTGAAGGCGGTCGTCGATGTCGAACAGGGTATTATGGCGATCGGCGGAGAACTCCATTCTGACGAAGAGGCACTGCTCCTCGATCAGGGGTCGGTCCAAAAAAACTTATGGGGAATCAACCTCTATCCGGAGCGTCCGCTTCCCGAATGGATCGAGTTCGATTCCATGATAAATGTGCGCCCGTCTGGTGGGAATCGTTCTCGATACGTCGAAAGCGCCGAGATCCGTAACACAATCATCACAATCGTCAATCGATTGGTCGAGGGGTAAGCGGCATGTCACACGTCCATGCGAATCTCGCGGCCGGTCGATGGCAGACCTTGCCGCTCGTGGAACAGCTGGCAAATGTTGGGAGCGATGTGGCACGCGCACATCGTTGGCAGGGGAAAGATGCCTCTCTTTCTGAAAAGGCCTTTATCCGCGCATTAGAGCTGCTTGACCTGACGATCGGGGATGCCCGCTGGAAAGGCCGTAGGAAAGAACTCACCCGTGCACGTGAGTTGCTCTGTGATGCAATGGCAGGGGGCTCCGCATACGGTAGCGACCTGGCTGGCCTGGACCGCTACTTCTTCCACTTCGCCGTCGCGGCACGAGCCGGTCGTTAAGAGGCCATCACGCCAAGGGTGTCAGGTCTTACAATTCAACATTTCCCAGCGTGTGGCGGTCCGGTGTTCTTTGCCCATCCGGCTCTGACCCTTTCCCCATCACCTCTCACCCCTTACCCCTCAATACTTGCGGCGCGTGGCGGGGATCTGGTTCATCTGGCTTGTTTGAGCATTTTTCTCTATCCTGTCTGTGCGGCTCAACGTATGAGATAGAGAAGCCAGCCCCGTTACTACATGCAAATTTCAACTCCATAAACCGGAATCCATTTTCCCATGCATCTCTCAATTGTCATTCCAGCTTTTAATGAAGCGCGTCTGATAGAACGCTGTCTGCAATCTATTTCTACCTCACTCGTGGCCAACCTTACGTCTGGTTTCACATCAGAAATTATTGTGGTCGACAATAATTCGACCGACAACACGGCCACGCTGGCACGGCAGGCAAGGGCTCACGTTGTGTTTGAGCCGATCAATCAAATCGGTCGAGCACGCAATACCGGCGCTGCTGAGGCGACAGGAGATTGGTTGCTGTTTCTGGACGCCGACAGTCTCATAACCACTGAGTTGCTTGGCGATATCCTACGGATGATACAAGACGGTAAGAACGTGGGTTGTGGCTGCACACTCCGCATGCAAGGAATACCATGGTGGGCGAACGCGATCTTGCAGTTGTGGATGGGGGCGTCGATTCTTTTTCGCTGGGCGTCGGGAGCAATGCTTGTCTGCCGCAGCGATGCGTTTCGCGATGTCGGTGGTTTCACCCAGGAGCTCTACGCTGCCGAGGAAATACGCTTGAGTAAGCAGCTCAAGCGGTGGGGGCAGCAACGCGGTCTCCAATTCACCATCTTGACACAGCATCCGCTGGAGACATCAGCCCGCAAGGTGGCACTCTACTCCGTGGGAGAGATTGCAGGCCAGATCATGAGGGTTTTTCTCCATCCACGCCGGACATTGCAAGATAAGAAGCAACTATCAGTTTGGTATGATGGACGGCGTTGAATTGCCCCATCCTCAGATCGATTTCCTCGTACCCGATGGAAACAGCACGGGCGACCCTTCACTAGGTGGGAGGTCGCCCGTGTGTGGCGCTTAGGACGCCGACAGTACGTTTTGTGTGCTGATCCTGAAGACCCGTGCGAGGATTGGGCTGACAGGCGACTCGTCAGGGACGATACGACTTAATCCCGGACGTTTAATGTCTCTCTCGCCTATTATGATTCTCCATACTGGTTCATCGGTATGTGTTTCCCTAACGCGGGAAGGCGATAGCCGATGGAGAACCGACTAGCTATGACTGACGAGGAGCCTCGCCCTTAACTCGACGGGCCGTTGTGATCCGGTGGACTAAGGTCTGCCATCTACACCTCCTCCTTGGTTCGGAGTGATTCGATGGGATTATGCGGAGTCGCACACGCTGCATCTCACTACACATCAACCAGTGTGCGAACGGTTTCATCATTACTCCTCTTCAACAGAATATGTCAACGGGTGTCATCCTAATTTTTCCAGATAGCCATAGGCATAACGCATGCCATCCAGACATAGACTCGCAGGGTTTCCCTTACGCCTCACCCTCACTTCCCCGAGCCCTTCACTCACTCCGCAGCCATAGACCCGCCAAGCCAGAAAACGTAGAATGAACTGGTTTTGCCAATGTGGGAGAAGCAGGATGGAAGAAGCTCGCTCCGTCGAAATTATGGAGATTTTAGTCTGCGCAGGCGGCGTCCTATATGGCGCAGTGTTGGCTTACGGACTCAGACAGCAGTGGCGATGGCTGACCGATCCGCCAGAATGGACATCGGTGATCTATTTCCCCACGGTCGTGAAGATGATTTGGGGTCCCACACATGTTCGGAGCTTTGCCTATCTGACGGCCTACGGCTCCTTCGCGATGAGTCTTTTTTGTCTTGCGCAATCATTGGTTGCTTCGTTTTAGCTCCCACTACAAACCGCCTTCGTAAACCAGCTCCCTGCCAAGCGCTGTGGACTGGTCCATCTGGTCTGTTGGTCAGAATACCGGCTTTTTCTGGGCTATTGGCATCACCTACTATACATTATCTCGGAACACCTAGGCCTTCGATCCTTCAAGAGAAATCAATGGAAACCGGTTCCAGTATCGTCCTGCCAGATTTCCTCCCCTACTTGCTGGCAATTGTTGGATTACTTGCCCTGTGGCAGTACTATCAAATCCAAACGATGAAGGGACGAATTCTCGCCATCGATATTTTCGACCGATCGGGCATTCGTATGTATCTCTATGCCGTGGCCGACGATCTACAGGCGTGCGAGGTGTGCCGCTCGGCCCATGGAATGGTTTACCCTCCGAGTGAGGTGATGAAGAGGCATTTTTCACCGATCAAGGGAACATGTAAGACCCCTGCGCGCTGTATCGGCTTTCTTGTCGGCTTATACGGCGCGTGGCCCGAAGCGGACCGGATCGTCAAGCGGTTACAATTGTCCCGCAAACGTGAACCGATACAGTTGGGGCAGGACGAATTAGGAGAGATGGTCCTTGGTCCCTGGGAACGGAGCATCAGCGCCAACACCGACCGGTTGGGCATCTATGTGCTGGAGGCTGTCTTGGGAGATTGCTCAAATCCAAGTATCGCGATGGACAAATACCTCCATACGCTTGAGCATGCTAGGGAGATTCGGCATATGCCACTGATCGTACCAACGTACTTTCGCCTCGTGGAACTCTTGACCGCGCAGGAACGCGCGATAGAAGCGCTCCGGCTCATCGAGCAGTTTGATAAGCGTTACACGGGAGGGAAATCGGGGCCCTATGCGCCGACCGAGAAGCAGTTCGCTCTCATGAAAATCAAGAAGTCGCATTTAAAAAACACTGCGCGAACGCCCTCACCCGTCCCAACAACTTGAAATATTTTCGAAAGCCAAACCGATGGCATTCTGAATTTTAGAAATAAAACAGGCCCGTGCTCTGAGCTTTTGGCGCATGGCGCCCGGCGTTCTTGGTCCATCCCCCTCCAACCCTTTACCCCATACCCCTGACTACCCCCCACTCACACCTCACTACTGCGGCGCGTGGCGGAGAGTCTGTTCATCTGGTTGCCAGTCGTCTGCTTGTTTCGATGACAGGAAGATGCATCGCTGCGACTTGCTTGACTGAGCGGCCTCTAGGCGCGTAGCATCACAATAAAGGCGTTTCAGCCACGCCGACTGTCTCATCTCTCGCGCTTCATCGCCCTTCCCAACGCGACCGATTCTCCAGTCTCCGCCGCTCCAACGCTGGCAGCACACTCGGTGTATTTTCCCGGACGATCACATCGCGGCAAGGAGGAATCCACATGTCAACGCCGAGGCCCATTACCGACCGCATCCTGGAACTACTCCAGGACTCCAAAAGTTGTGAATTCGACGCCTTGGTAGCAAGCTCTCCCGAGTTCAACTCCAGTGATATCTACCAGGAGATCTCTCGCTTAAGCCGGGCAGGAAAGGTGATCATCACAAGGGGCGTGGGAACCTTCACCATCAAACAAGCTGCGGCTGTCAGGTAAGCGCCGGACGGGGATTGAGTCTGTCTGGTTATTTGGTGCGAGAGACGAGAGAGCCAAGACAGGAAGAGAAACGTGGAATTGGGAATCTTTCCTTGACAGGGTCCCGACGGTTTCGATAAAAGATCCGCCATGCTCCGCCGCCCGCGTCATGAGAAAAAACTCCCGCCGCTCTGTGTGCCCCCCATCGATGCCCAAACAGGGTTTCAGCATTACGTGAAGCGACCGGTCCAGAAACCGACGGAGATCGTGTCGTGAGTGATCGGCGGCCGATCTTCTTCCGATTCACCATCACTCTTGTACTGTCGATCGTCTGCCTCACCACACCTGCGTGGGCGGACTTCAAAGCTGGAATGGATGCCTATAACCGTGGAGATTTCGCAACAGCCTTGCGAGAGTGGCGACCGCTCGCCGAACAGGGAGACGCCAGTGCGCAGTTCTCCGTCGGTTTATCCTATGAAAATGGAGACGGCGTCCCGCGGGACTATGCGATAGCACGTCAGTGGTATGAGAAATCCGCCGCGCAGGGAGACGCGAAGGCACAACTCTACCTCGGCCTACAGTCTTCCTTTGGCCAGGGCGGACCCGTGGACTTAGTTCAAGCGCACATGTGGTACAGCCTGGCAGCAGGAAACGGACATCTCGGCGCGGCTGCCTACCGTAACGATCTCGCCAAACAGATGACGCCGGCCCAGATTACCGAAGCGCAGAAGCGGGCGCGGGAACGGAAGCCAAAGACACCCTAATTCTCTGGCGGCTCTCACTTAGCCCGCATTATTCATGAACGGTTCTGCTGCAATCGCTTATCCGGAGATCAGCACTCATTGTGGTATTCTTTCTTCGCGCCAGGATCATCCAAAGGGCGCTCGACCTCGCAAGCGCGGTGACGACGCACCTGCCGGCCAGCGGGCTCGCCCCTCGGACCCTCACCGTACTGCATGAGTACGCATCGGGTCCTCACGGATCCGCGCGCCAGTCTCGCGACGCGGCTCAGCGATTTCGCGACGAACCGTCATAAATAATGCGGGCTTGCCTTCCAAGATCGATCGAGAACCTGCTATATTCGCCCCTCACACTCTTCGAGGTACCCCATGGACATGTTGATGATCGTGTTTCGCACTGCACTGAAAGAACGCGTCCATGAGTTATTGCGGACGTCCGGGGTCATCGCGTATACCGAATTCCCCCAAATAGCTGGAACGGGGCAATCAGGAACGACGGAAGGGTCATCCTTCTATGCAGGGGGAAACAGTGTAATCCTGGCCTCGCTCGACCCAGTTCAACGTGACAAGGTCGCAGACTCGGTCAAGATCTGGATTGCAGAGGCGCAACACGCAGGATGGGTCAAACCAGCGATCAGGATATTTTCCTGGCCCTGCACACAGCTCATTTAGCTTCGCTCAAAAAACCGTAACAGGTAAGACGTGAAAGGTGAGACGCAGGACTGCTGCGGGCTCTTCCTCCGAAACATTTCATGTTTGCCGATTCACATTTCACGGATCGTTGAACAGTCTTTTAGAGCATCTAGCTGAAACTTATTGTAGAATCTCCCAGTAGTACGACGCCTTTTTCCCCGAGACTCGCATGGCACGGGACACCCAAGCGAAGCTGCAACAGACCTATCGAGAGCGCGCGCTCAAGATGTTTCCGTGGATCTGTGGCCACTGCGGGCGCGAATTTGACGGCAAGAAACTGAGCCAGCTCACCGTCCATCACAAAGACCACAACCACGATAACAACCCGCCCGACGGGAGCAACTGGGAGTTGCTCTGTCTCTACTGCCACGATAATGAGCACCAGCGGAATCAGGTGACTGGGACGTCAGATGAGGCAACATCGGGCCGGGAGCCAGACCAACCTTCGACCTTCACACCCTTCTCTCAGCTCCAGGACTTGCTCAAGCGCAAAACCTAGACTTTATCGGGTCTATCTGGTTACAGAGGTCTGTCTGGTCTATCCGGTTCAACCAAACAAACCAGACAGACCAGATAGGCCAACCAGTCTCCTCGCTCTTGTGCCGTTGCTATAGACCGCTGGATCCTCGTTCGTGCAATATGTCTCACCATACGTCATAATCTTGATCTGCGGCTATGCCCCCTATGCCATTCGCCATACGCTCATGATTTCCGCCCATCCCCGCGATCCGCTGCACGGGATCACACTGGAAACCATCATCAAGGAGCTGGTCGAGCGATATGGCTGGGCTGAGATGGGTCGACGGGTCCCCATCCGCTGTTTCCTCCATGATCCGAGCGTGAAATCCAGCCTCACGTTTCTCCGAAAAACACCCTGGGCGCGGGAACGGGTCGAAGGATGGTACATCGCATACAAAGACGTGTAAGTGACCGCTGCAGGCTTTATCCACCCGAATCTTTCCGAATCAGGGAACCATAACTCCATGGCTTCAAACGCCACCATATACAAAGCGACCCTGCAGATCTCCGACATGGACCGCCATTACTATGAGGAGCACGCACTCACTCTGGCGCGTCATCCGTCTGAAACCGACGAGCGCATGATGGTGCGCTTGCTGGCCTTTGCGCTGCACGCGCATGAGGCCTTGTCGTTTGGCCGTGGGCTGAGCACCGAAGAGGAGCCTGCTCTCTGGCGCAAGGATTTGACGGGAGCCATCGACCTCTGGATTGAGGTGGGCCAGCCAGAGGAGAAAACCGTTCGCCGCGCCTGCGGGCGCGCAAAACAGGTCTACGTCTATACCTACGGAGGACGTGGCGCCGACCAATGGTGGGAGAAAAACCTGGTCGCACTCGATCGGTTGAATAATCTGACCGTGATGAACCTGCCCCTGGATGGGAGCCGTGCCTTGACCACCCTCGCGCAACCCAGCATGCAGTTGCAATGCACCATTCAAGAAGGACAGATTTGGATGGCGGGCGGAGAGCATACCGCGCATATCGAATTGACAATGTTGAAAAACACGTCAACCCAGTTTAGACCGTAACGCGAGGGCACCCTGCCAGACCCGCAGTAAGAAGAGGCAGCGATGAAAGAGAGAAAACGTATTTCCACGGACGGTGAACCGATCGCCTGGGCCAGCCCATTCGCAGCTCTGAAACATGTAGGTCTTCCACCGACACCAGCGATACAGCTTGAAGGCGCCCCACGCAACGCAGTACCCCTCACACTAAAGAAGAACCGTGGGCGAGTGGATATCATTCGCCAGACCGCACATCGTGGCGGCAAGACCGTAACAGTTGTCACGGGATTCCCCGGCATCGGCCTGGCCGAAAAAGAGACTCTCGCCAAGGAGATGCAGAAAGCCTGTGGCTCCGGGGGCACGGTAAAGGAAGGACGGATCGAAATTCAGGGCGACCAACGCGAGGTAGTCGCCCGTATCCTGACCAATGCTGGTTTTCGACCGGTGTGTGCTGGAGGATGACGCGGGGGCGCGAGGCAGGCCGGACGGGCGAGATGGACGAGGGTTCGAGGTCCGAAGTTCGAGGTTTTCGGAACTTCGAACCTAGAACTTCGAACGTCCGATCGCGCATCGCGCGCGCTTCCGTGGGTTGACTTCGTCCTCTGCTCACGGTACAGGTGCACCATTATTCGGACCAAGCGTCCTCACGCTTCGTCCATCACTGAAAGGCCACTATCATGAAGAACGTGGAGATGACCGTCGAAGGAACAATGTTGACGATCAAAGTAGATCTGTCCAAAGAGTTCGGACCCTCTGCATCAGGAAAAACGATCATCATTGCCTCAACGGAGGGGAATGTAACCATTCCAAACCGCGAGGAGAAGGTCGGGCTAAACGTGTACCG
Organism: Nitrospira sp.; assembly: GCA_031421455.1. Taxonomy (GTDB): domain Bacteria; phylum Nitrospirota; class Nitrospiria; order Nitrospirales; family Nitrospiraceae; genus Palsa-1315. Next base: position 829 of record JANOOS010000004.1, on the reverse strand, counting down.
GAAAAAGTGACCAGGACGGCGCCTCGACAGCTCTGTCTCACCTCCTGACTTACAAAGGCAGAACGCGTATACTACGCCTAATCCCGACGTGAGCACCCGGGAGAAATCTGTCATGGTGACTCATTGAATACGAGATTGCGGGAAAGATTCATAAGAAGCACATGAGCAATATAGCCAAGTTCGACGCAATCCGCCTCTACCTACGTCAGCAGTTTCCCAAACACCACATCACCGATTTCCCGGAAGGAACCAGCCGCGCACAGGTCTTCCGTGTCGATGGGCCGCAGGGTCACCCCCTCCACTATGTGGTCATCGGGTTCGACTTTCTCCTCGATCAGACAACAGAAGACCTCCCTCAGACTCTCCTATCGTCCGAGTTAGGGAATAAACTGAAAGAGGCTGGAGCGTCACCTGTCATGGTCTCAAAGACAGGGTTCAGTACCAAAGGCAGCACTGCCACGGCATGATCATCGTTGCAGACTGGACGAGATTCACACCAGACGGCACGACTCTTACGGAGCCGGCGCGTAACCAGGTAAATGGGCAGGGCAGATAGACGCCCCAACGCGCAGCCACCAACGTACGCAGCTTGCTGCCTAACGCACGTCGATGGGCGCAGTGGGTGTCGCTTCAGTCAGCACGACAGAAGCATGGACTGTATTAGCCCCTCTTCTTGGCAATCTTATCTGCGCGCTTTTCCTTCAACGACTTGGCTGGCTGCTTCTTGGTCATCTTCTTCTGTGTCATGCCCTTGGCCATTGAGTATCTCCTCTGTTGTATGGATGAGTAATTTTGCACCGCGACGCAATTGCCGCCCCCACTTCATACC
>JANOOS010000003.1:0-2718 GCA_031421455.1 Nitrospira sp. | reverse complement strand
GGGGACGTTTGGACGTTCTTCCAGGAAAACTTCTCGATCAGTTCCTGGCGAGTGAAGAGTTCCTGGTCTCCGTGTGACCACCCAAGCCGAACGAGATAATTCACCATTGCATCCGGCAGATATCCCATATCTTTATAGGCCGTGATCGAGGTGGCTCCATGCCGCTTCGAAAGACGGGCTTTGTCCGAGCCGAGAATCATCGGCAGATGCCCGAACCGAGGGACTGGAAACCCGAGCGCTTGGAAGATCGGAACCTGTCGTGGCGTGTTGGTGAGGTGATCGTCTCCCCGCACCACGTGGGTAATGTTCATCAGTGCATCGTCGACCACTACAGAAAAGTTGTATGTTGGGTAGCCGTTCGACCGGAGAATGATCAGATCGTCCTGCACGCTATTATCAAACAGGATCTTGCCCTTGATGAGGTCGTCGACCACAGTCTCTCCCTCTTGCGGAGCCCTGAAGCGCAAAGCCGCGTCGCCGGCCGAATTTGTGAGGCCACGATCGCGGCAACGGCCGTCATATTTCTGTGACAATCCCTTGGCCTCGGCTTCCTTACGCCGCGCGTCGAGCTCTTCCGCTTTGCAGTGACACCAATAGGCGTGGCCATTTTCAAGAAGCTGCTTTGCATGACTGCTGTAGAGATCCATCCGCTCGGTCTGACGAAAGGGGCCTTCATCCCAATCAAGCCCCACCCATTTCATGCCTTCGATGATGGCCTGGATCGATTCGTCCGTCGACCGACTCTGATCCGTATCCTCAATGCGGAGAATAAAAACGCCCTTCTGCTGGCGGGCAAAGAGCCAATTAAATAGCGCGGTGCGGACCCCTCCAATATGGAGAAACCCGGTTGGGCTGGGCGCGAAGCGCACACGGACTTGTGTCATACTGGATCCCCGTGAGTTCAGTCGAAAATCGGTATCTCTATAGCATGCAGGGAAAACTGTTGTACAGAATCGGCCGACTCATGGCTCTTTCATCTGTGCTAGCCTTCTGATAAGAGAGCAGGAGGGGGATCGTTATGGCGGAACTCACGCAGCCAGCCACGGTGCTCTCGGTCACCGATCTGACCCCCCATGTTCGCCAACTCGTCCTGCTTCCTCAAACACAGAAGATTCCGTTTCAGCCCGGTCAGTGGGTTTCGTTGAAGCTACCGGTCGGCCCCAAGCCTCCGCTCAACCGGGCCTATTCACTTGCCGCGCCGAGCACAGCCTCAGGCGAACTCACATTGGTGTTCGATCGTGTCATGAGGGGCTTGGGATCTGGGTATCTCTACACCCTTAAGCCTGGCGATGAGGTCATGCTCTCAGGCCCCTATGGAAACTTCACGATCCCGCAGCAACTTGACCGCGATCTCTTACTCATCGCCCGTTACACCGGCCTCGTTCCGATCCGCTGCATGTTGAAGCACCTCTATGCGCAGCGACAGATGGCGACTATTCTCCTCATTGCCGTTGCCCCCGCGGAGGAAGAACTGTTCTTTCATCAGGAATTGCTCACGCTGGCCGTGATCCATCCAGGGTTTCGCTATCTTCCATTGGTGGCTGCTGGAGGAGAGCAGCAGGGTATCGACCTCACGCTCTCCATGCTCAGGCCGTTGATTGAGGGAATGCCGAAAGTGATTCCGATGCTGTGCGGCACGAAAGGCTTTGCGCGACCGCTACGAACCTATTTTGTGGAGGCGGGATATGACCGCAAGGAGGTGAAGACCGAGACGTATGACTGAAGAATGTCATTGGTCAATGGCCACTGGAAAGAAATCGACCCGGTCCGTTCTCGCTCACGATTGACAAATGACACTTGACCAGTGACCTGTTTTCCTCAGTGGCCTTCCTTGACGAGATTCTTATTGACCGTCGGGATTTCGACCACAATATCCTTCGTGCCATTCGGCACACATTGGCAACCAAGCCGTGACTGCAAGGTGGTGATCGGCGCTTGCTCTAGCTGATCGAATTCATCGTCTGTGCCTTCGTTACAGCTCTCCAGCCCCTGTTTCACAATGACATGGCAGGTCGAACAGGCACAGACCCCCCCGCAGACATGTTCCAGCGCAACTCCATTGCCCATCGCCACATCCAAAAGACTCCCTGGAAGCCCCGTTGGGCCGTAGGGAATCTTGGCTGGGTCGACTTCAACTTTTGTCACCACACCGCCTGGGCCAATAAAGGTGACGGTATAGGCTTTCCGAGGAAGCTCGTAATCAGTTTTTTCAATATAGGGATTGGTTCCGCCCATATATCCGTTCCTTTCTCAACTCTCAACCGAACCCAGGTGTATTTTTATTTCACGCTGTTGACAGCTTCGAAGCCTGCGTGGTATTCTTAGTCCGACCTTATTGATCGGAGACCATTATAGTCTCCGACCTTAGAGATCGGCAATAGCAATGTTGAAGATTTCGAAAAAAGCGGATTATGCCCTCATGGCTCTTCAGCACATCGCTGTTGTCCAGTTCGGCGATGTGACGCCTGGGCGTGTGGTGAACACAAAGGAAATCGCGGAAGAATACAACATTCCCCTCGAGCTGCTGGCCAAAGTGCTCCAGACCCTTGCCAAGCATGCATTGATCGAGAGCCACAATGGCCCCAAGGGCGGATACCTGTTGGCCCGACGCGCACACCAAATTACGATCGCGCAAATTCTCGAAAGTATCGAGGGCCCCTTGGGTATCACTGATTGTTCGCACGAGAAGGATGGGGAGTTATGCATGCAGCGGGAAAA
>JANOOS010000002.1:0-3282 GCA_031421455.1 Nitrospira sp. | reverse complement strand
TAGCCGGCGGTGGCGCAACGATGGGACGTCCGACTTGCTCCGTGCTGCCGGAATCACTGCAATCTGACACGACCGCCACCAGTTTTGGTTGTATTGGAAACCGCGTCTACACCGGGCTCGGGGATGATGAGGGCTACTACGCCATTCCCGGTGCGAAGGTGTCCGCTGTGGTCCAGAAGTTGGCAATCATCATCGAAGCCAATCGTCAATTGGAAACGTTTCATCGAGCGCGCGCGGGAACAATCCCCCCTATCACCGGCTAAACGGATATCATGCCGAGACTGCTATTGCTCCTGCCGGCCACGACCTATCGAGCAGAGGCATTCCTCGAAGCAGCCCGCCTTGTGCCTGTATCAGTGACCGTTGGAATGGAGCGGATTCCCGAAGGTTTTCCTGTCGCTTCTGACGACGTCTTGCTGCTCGATATTCACCATCCACAGGCGGCCGCGCAGACTGTCAACGAATTCGCCCGTCAGCACCCGATCGATGCGGTGATCGGCGTCGACGACATGACCGCCGTCACTGCCGCAGCCGTCGCAGAAGCCCTGGGGCTCCCCCACAATTCTGTCGCCTCTGTCAGCGCCACCAGAAATAAACGCCAGATGCGGGAGCAACTGTCCAAACAGGGCATTCTTGTGCCTCACCATAGAGTCTACCCCCTCGATGGCGACCCAAGGGAGTTCGCGACACAGGTCGCCTATCCCTGCGTCCTGAAACCACTGATCCTCTCCGCCAGTTGTGGGGTCATCCGTGCAAACGATGAGGAAGAGTTTCGTGTGGCATTCCGTCGCGTAGGCACCATCCTCACGAACCTAGGGTGGGCGGCACGCGACGAGCAGGCCCGGTGGATTCTCGCCGAGGATTTCATACCGGGATGCGAGGTGGCGCTGGAGGGATTACTCACCAACGGAGCACTACAGCCGCTGGCTCTCTTCGACAAGCCGGACCCACTCGATGGCCCATTTTTCGAAGAGACGATCTATGTGACCCCTTCACGCCTTCCCGTTGAGATCCAACAGAAAATTCTCGACTGTGCCACGCGGACGGCGCAGGCACTGGGACTACGGGAAGGGCCGGTGCATGGAGAATTCCGCGTGAATACGGATGGCGTGTGGGCCATTGAGTTGGCGGCACGGGCGATCGGTGGCCGCTGTTCCAGCACGCTTGATTTTTCCGCCGGCCTGTCGCTCGAAGAACTGATCATCCGCCATGCGCTACGGATGCCACTCCCACCCCTTACCAGGCAAGAGCACGCAGCGGGAGTCATGATGCTCCCTATTCCATACGCCGGTAGACTGCGTGAGGTGCGGGGGCAAACAGACTCGAGGGCCGTAGCAGGGATTGTCGAGCTGACGATTACGGCAGAGCCTGGAGATGAACTCGTCCCGCTTCCAGAAGGAACCCGGTATCTGGGGTTTCTCCTCGCACAAGGAAAGACGCCGGAGGAAGTGGAACAGTCGCTACGGGAAGCGCACCGCCGATTGACGGTCGTCATCGCTGTCTCACCGTTGGCGCAGGACAGCTCATCGCCATCGTCACTGCCACCCCGAACCATGAGTTTTTGACGACGGTTCGGACGAGCCCCAGCAGCCTGGGGGGGCTAGCTCGCTTTCTTCTTGACCTCTGCGGTCGTGTTCCGCGACCACTCATCCAAACTCTTACCCTGTGCCGCAACATCCACCATGCCGGTCATATCGTGCACCCATGCGCCCTGCACAGTCTCACCATAGTCGATAATGCCCTTCTTGATGGTCTCCAGCTCTTTGTCAAACCGTTCGGGAACTTGCTCAAGGATGCGCCGGATCCTCCACTTCGCGGTCGGTTTGCCGTCCGCATCCAAATCACACCCGTAGTGGACAAGGTCCAACTGTCCGGTCTGAATCACCTTGGCCAACATACGATACGTCACGCCGGAGCTGGATTGAACCAGTGCCGCCTTATAGAGGCGTTCGCATTTGCCTGGATCCACCTCCAACGCCGTAAGATCCTCGATGGCCTTGGCGGCAACTTCAGGGGCTGTATCGACTTCTCCCATCGTAGTCCTCCTCCGTACAGGGGTTAAGGCTCGTGCCAAAATACGCTATGAACCTACCAGACTACTCTTGAAGAGAGCAATCCGACCGCAGGATGCTAACTGGAGCCCATTCGCCTTCTGGGCTCTAGTCAAAACGAGTGTACATGTCAGTGGTCGACTATGTGTTCGCTGTGTTCTGGATGGGCAGAACGCCACACAAGCTGCAGCGATGATCATGCCAATGGCTACAGAACCTAAATTCCCACGACAGCCACCACCTCAGTACAGCTGACTGCATTAAGGTATTACGACATGGGGCGAGGCTATACTGCACCACTGCGCGCGTGAGCCTACAGGCGTGGGAATAGTCTGCTAGATCTCCTCCTAAGACTCCGTTACACTTCTTGGAAAGGAGCGCCCGATGCGAGAAGAACGAACAATCAATTTCTATACGCTGCTTGAACTCTTACCCACTGCGACGGAGGCTGACATCAAAAAAGCCTGGCTTGAACAAATCCAGGTCTGGCATCCGGATCGCTTTGGCCATGCACCAACCTTGCACCGGAAAGCGGAAGCCCGAACACAACTGCTCAACCAGGCCTATCAAACTCTCAGTGACCCCATCGCACGCACCAGCTATGATGCTAAAAATCAACCCTCGGAATCTCACAAGCCATCCGCACGACCCACTCCTGCGGCAAACCCCTCTTCTGGATCGTACGCATCCACTCCGCCACGCCCTCAACAGACCAGTCGATCCAGCCAGGATCCGCGAGGGCCCCAATCGCTCATCATGTTGCTCTCTCAGCAAGGCCAACCCAAACTCATGGTGCCGGCCATTCATCTCTACGTTGACCCTCGAGAGTTCCAACCCTACGATTTTCACGGGTTCATCCGCATCGCCGGGACGATGCGAGAAACCTTGCCCGTCAGCGGCTATGCCGTTGCTGAAGTTCCCGAGCTGTTATGCATCAAGCGCATGGGCATCGAAGAACTCTACACCGTCTTTTCCAATCCCTCCTTCAATCGCCCGCCGTTCCTCCATGAACTTGAACAGACCCTCGCCTTCCCCTCTCGCTTCCTGGTCGTCGAAGGCATACTCCAGCACCGGAAGGCCGGAGGACGGCTCAACCAATACCACAAGATTGGGCTGATGGATTTCCTGGACGCCCTCACAGCCAGATATGGCATCCAGATCATCTACGCGGACACGCGCGACGAGGCCGAAGAACGCATCGCCAACCTAGCAGCCATGCACTATGCTTATT
>JANOOS010000001.1:0-1695 GCA_031421455.1 Nitrospira sp. | reverse complement strand
TTCCAGCAGCGTCTTTCCTGAGGCATCTATTACGCGAATCGTGCCATTGCCCGGCGCCTTGAAGGTCTTGTCGTGCGAGCCGTATTCCTCTGCTGCCTGCGCCATGAGACCGACGTTGGGTACGCTGCCCATCGTCTTCGGGTCGAGCGCGCCGTGCTTCTTGCAAAAGTCGATCACTTCTCGGTAGACCGGCGCGTAGCTGGAATCCGGAATCACACACTTAGCGTCAGCCGCCTTGCCGTCAGGACCCCACATCTTGCCGCTGTCGCGAATGACCGGGGGCATGGAGGCATCGATAATGATGTCGCTGGGCACATGCAGGTTGGTGATCCCCTTGTCGGAATTCACCATCGCCATGGGAGGCCGCTTCTGGTACACAGCCTGAACGTCGGCTTCGATGGCTTTGCGCTGATCCTCGGGCAACGCTTTGATCTTGGTATACAAATCACCGATCCCGTTGTCCGGATCCACACCCAGCTTCTTCAGCGTCTCGCCATGCTTCTCGAACACGTCCTTGTAATAGACCGTCACGGCATGGCCGAAGATCTTGGGATCCGAGATCTTCATCATCGTGGCCTTCATGTGGATCGAGAACAGCACGCCCTGTTTCTTGGCGTCTTCGATCTGCTCTTCGAGGAACTGGCGCAGAGCCCTCTTGCTCATGAACGTGGCATCGATGACTTCCCCTGCCTGCAGCGCCACTTTCGGCTTGAGCACAGTCGTCTTGCCATCCTGACCGACGAACTCGATCCGCGCATCGGTCACCGCAGTCGTCGTCATAGACTTTTCATTGGAAAAGAAATCTCCACCCTTCATATGACTGACATGCGTCTTAGAGTCCGGACTCCAGGCTCCCATCTTATGGGGATGCTTCCTCGTGTGGGCCTTCACAGATAGTGGCGCACGGCGATCGGAGTTGCCTTCGCGCAGCACCGGGTTGACGGCACTCCCTTTGACTTTGTCGTAGCGGGCCTTGACCTCCTTCTCCTTGTCGTCTTTCGGATTCTCAGGATACTCGGGAAGCTTGTAGCCCTGGCTCTGCAACTCTTTGATAGCCCCTTGGATCTGGGGAAGCGAGGCACTGATGTTTGGAAGCTTGATGATATTCGCCTCCGGTGTCTTGGCCAGCTCGCCCAATTCAAACAAGGCGTCCGCCTGCTTCTGCTGCGCTGTCAGGTAATCGGGGAACACGGCGAGCATGCGCCCAGCCAGTGAAATATCGCGCAATTCAACGGCGACGCCGGCCGCCTTGCTGAAGGCGTTGATAATCGGCAGAAACGAATAGGTCGCCAACATGGGCGCTTCATCGGTTTTCGTATAGATAATTTTGTCCGCTTTGGCTGTCATGGTAATCCCTCTTTTAGCTCGTTGTTAGTTCAGCGCATTCAACGCCGAACCGGCCTTGAACCACGCAATCTGTTGCTCGGTGATGCTGTGGTTCGCCTGGATGGTGAGCGATGTGCCATCCGTCTTGTGTATCGCCACCTGCACCGGCTTGCCAGGAGCCAGACTGCTGAGCCCTGTCACGCTGATGCGGTCCTGTTGCTCAATCTTCTCGTAATCCTTCGGGTCAGCGAAGGTCAACGCCAAGATCCCCTGCTTCTTTAAATTGGTCTCGTGAATGCGGGCAAAGCTCTTTGTCATGACGACGCGCACATTGAGGAACCGCGGTGACATGGCGGCATGCTCCCGGCT